>JAXDBV010000334.1:0-2651 GCA_034678415.1 Bacteroidales bacterium | reverse complement strand
CGACACCTGTGCTGTGCCTAACCTGCAGGCATAACAGTGATGACGGGCATCATGGTACTTTTTCCTTGTCTTATCCAGCTGCAACTTCACTTCCTCATCCCCGGAAACAGGAAAAGCCAGGGCGATGAATTTGCTACCCTTTTCCTTGTAAATGCCCATGGAAGGAGCAGCAATGGTTTTATACGTGTCGTCCATGGCGGGTGAAGGTAACATATTCGGTCACAGATCAACAGCTGTTATGACTCATTCCCGGATCATCCTGTCGGTAAACCGGGCATATAGCGTATAAAAAAAAAGGGCTTGCCGGCCCGTTTACATTTTAAGTTTCTTCTCAATTTCCGTGATCTGTGTACGGAAACGCTTGTCGGTATCGATCAGGTTGTTCACGGTCTTGCAGGCATGGAGTACCGTGGCATGATCCTTGCCACCGATCTGTGCGCCAATGGTAGCCAGCGACGACTTGGTCAGGTTCTTGGAAAAATACATGGCTACCTGCCTCGCCTGGACTATCTCGCGCTTCCTGGTTTTCGACTGCATCATATCGACAGGAACATTGAAAAAGTCACAGACCACCTTCTGGATATAATCAATCGATATTTCACGCTTGCTGCTCCTGATCAGCTTATCGATCATCTGCCGTGCCAGTTCAATGGTTATTTCCTTCCTGTTAAGTGTTGACTGGGCCAGGAGGGAAATGAGGGCTCCTTCCAGCTCACGGATATTATTGGTGATATGCGTGGCAATATATTCTAATACTTCGTCGGGCATCTCGATCCCGTCCTTGTAAATTTTCTTTTTGAGGATCGCGATCCTTGTCTCGAAATCGGGTGGCTGCAGATCGGCCGATAACCCCCACTTGAACCGCGACAGCAACCGCTGCTCAAGCCCCTGCAGCTCAACAGGAGGCTTATCAGAAGTTAACACCAGCTGCTTCCCCGACTGGTGCAGGTGGTTGAAAATATGGAAGAAGGTATCCTGTGTTTTTTCCTTTCCTGCAAACTCTTGCACATCATCGATGATCAATATGTCGATCATCTGGTAAAAATGAATGAAATCGTTCCGGTTGTTGTTTCTTACCGATTCGGCATACTGGGTTTGAAACTTGTTGGCACTGACATACAGCACTGTCTTTTCGGGGTGCACTTCCTTGGCATGGATGCCGATGGCTTGCGCCAGGTGTGTCTTCCCCAGGCCCGAATCACCATAGATCAGGAGGGGATTGAATGCGGTTCCTCCCGGTTTGTTGCCCACAGCATAACCAGCCGAACGCGCCAAACGATTGCATTCCCCTTCGATGAAGTTGTCGAAATTGTAATCGGGATTGAGCTGGGAATCAACATGCAGTTTCTTGATCCCGGGTATAACAAATGGATTTTTTATCACGCTCACTTCCTCATCCAGGGGTACCGATACCGGACGATTCTTTAACTCAACCTTGTTCTTCGTCGGCAGCTTGACGGTATAAGGGTGTGAGTTGTTGAAATTGTTCTCCATCACCACGCTGTACTCAAGCTTCGCATCAGGCCCGAGTTCTTTCCTCAGTGTCTTCCTCAGAATATCAATATACTGCTCCTCCAGGTACTCGTAAAAAAAAGGACTGGGAACCTGTATCGTAAGCACATTGTCCTCCAGCTTCACAGGAATGATGGGCTCAAACCATGTTCTGAAACTAATTGAAGGAACATTATCCTTTATAATTTTCAGACAATTATTCCACACAACTACGTGTTCGCTGCTCATTGACTCGCTAGGTATTTTGTCGATTTACCTGGGGATTGTATCTATGGCAATATTGTTAAAAAAAAGATAAAAAAAAAATTAAAATGCTATTGATTTATCGGAAAACAATATATGAAGGTAATTTTCAAATGATTAAAAATGTAAAATTTATCTTAAAAAATATTTTAGTGTAATTTATTGAAATACAATATATTATGCAAATCCAGTATTAATGAATTGTCAATTAGTAGTTTACTCTTCTTTAAATAAAGTAAACCTTAAAAAAGAGAAAAGAAATGATCCTGACCGGCGCATAATACAAATTGGTATCCTTCATTTTTCCGTTCCTGTTCGATTCATCCGCTGATAGTATTGTCGGGTTGTTTACCGGGATTGTTCTGCAGGCACCTGTTTACTGAAATCGAACAGGGACATACGCAGGTATTTCTTCGGGTTGATCCTGATATCTCTCAGCAGCAGTTCAAGCTGCAAGGAGGCGTTGACAAGGTTATTGTACAGGGTATCGTTCTTTACCAGCTCGCCGATGGTTCCTTCTCCCTGTTGTATCCTTGAAAGGAGAAGAGAAGTCTCCTCCAGGGTGTTGTTCAGCCCCGTGATGGTGCTTCGGATGTTGGCCTGTGCCACCGTATCGCTGATGGCTGAAATATTCCGGATGATGTTGGAAAGTTCTTTATTATTGTTCTTCAGGTTATCACTGATCGATTGCAGGTTACCCAGGATATTGCTGATCCTGACCTGCTCGCTCGACATCAGCATATCCAGCTTGTTTGTTGAACTGCTGAGATTGGCGATGGTCTGCCGGATAGCGGTGATGCTGTTGCTGAAGTTGACCTTGAAATCCTCGTTAAAGATAGCCTGTACCACGGCCAGGAGTGAATCGATGGAGAGAAGGAGATTTTCCGCCTTCATTT
>JAXDBV010000333.1:0-3188 GCA_034678415.1 Bacteroidales bacterium | reverse complement strand
CCTGATATCGGACACCTGATTAATAGTTCCGGAAGCTTCAATATTCCCGTTGACTCTGAAAACATCCGACAGGAAATTGCCGTAAATCAGCGGTGTTACGGAAGAGCTGTTTTCAATGATCAGGAGGTTGGAGCCTGTTTCGTTCATACCTGCCTGGTTACCGATAAAAACATTGGATGAACTGTTGTGTGCCGAGTATCCTGCCTGATAGCCGATCATGATATTCTCGCTGCCTGTTCCGTCTCCTGCAAAGAGGTTCTCCCCCATGGCGTGAATCCCGATAATAATATTCTGGTTTCCTGAACGGATGTTGGCACCGGCCGCTGTTCCGACACAGGTATTATTGCTCCCCTCACGCAAGTTGGTACCCGCCAGGCGCCCAACAAGCACATTATAGTTCCCTGTGGTGTTCCTCTGGCCTGACTCGGTGCCGAGAAAGGTGTTGGAGTAACCGGTGGTGTTGTCTATTCCCGATAAGGATCCGATGAACGTGTTGTTATCCGAACGATTATTCCAGCCCGACGCGTACCCGATGAGGGTATTGTTGCACCCGTGTTCGTTGGTATAGCCGGTCTGATAACCCAGGTAGCAGTTGAATGAGCCGTAGGATCCACCCACCCCTCCGGATGGGCCGAGGTTGTTTAACCCTGCCTGGTGACCGATGAATATGTTGTAATCGCCATCCTTGTTCATTTTACCTGCCTCAAAGCCGATAAACGAGTTGTATGAGCCGGTAGTGATATTTTTCCCCGATTCGTACCCGATGAAATAGTTTTTTGGAGTCAGGTTGACAAAGGGCACGGGTGGTTCCTTGCCGGCGGAGAACCCGCCCACGGCAAATCCTCCCTTGCTGCCCTTGCCGGGATTATTGTCCACATAGATCCTTACGCTGTCGGTGGTTACCCTCAGGTATTCCTGGTTCAGCAATCCCTTTGACGGCTCAAAACCTCCCACGGCGAATCCTCCCTTGCTGCCTTTAGTGAGCGCTTCATTAATGTATACCCTTACGCTGTCAGGCGTAACCCGCAGGTATTCATCAGTGATACCCTTGTAAGGATCGAACCCGCCCACGGCAAATCCCCCCTTGGACCCCTTGCCAGGCAGGTCTTCAATATATATTCTGGCCCCGTCAGGATAAACGGCGAATACCGTCTGCCCGTCGCTCCTCAATACCTCGAACAGGGCCTCTTCAGGATTCTGTGTCTCATCCCCCATGATGACCAGCTTACCTGCCGAGATGGCATCCGATTTTTGCGAATGAAGGGCCAGGGGCACAGAATGAATTTGCCGGGTTTCTACCAGGCTGTATGAGGTACCGCCCCCCGGATCCATCTCCACCTTCAGGAAAAACGGACTGTTATGCCAGGGGATCGTTGCATAATTACCGGAGACGACGCTGCCGTGCCCGATGACCAGGCTGATGATTCCCTCTGCATCGGTGTTGAGGTCGTATGTTTCGGAGTAGACCAGTGTCCCCGACTCACTACCCTGGAGGATACTGAACCGGAAACCGGTATTATTGTTTGGCAGGGGATTGCCGTTGGCCGCCCTTACCACAGCCTGGTAGTTGAATCCATCAGCAGACTGAGATAACAGGGATAAGGGAAACAGGTATAGCAGGATACAGACGAGATAAAGACGAGCATCACTGTGGTGCGGCTTTACATAAGATGTTTTCATGGAAATGGATATTGATTTGAGGTTAATTCCTTACAGGTCGGGATTGAAAGGACACTATAAATATATTTTACGTTATTTTATTATTAAGGGTTGCAGGAATGCTTTTTCTTTCACTTCTTTATTTATTCCGTCAGGGGCTGATTCATTACGCTGATCGGCTGTAACATGTGCCGGTGACAAAAACGGCAGAGCTTATTAATCCACGCCTGGCACCTTCATTTGCTTTAAAGAATTAACCTCCCTGCTGCGGGCAGGTGTTGATATTAAACGAATTCTTTCATACCTTCGTTTTGATCAACCGGCGAAGAATATGAAACCGACAGAGCTGCGTTATCTGGTTCTTTTATTTTCAATGCTTCTCCAGCCATGGAACGGCGCGTCACAATGTGTTCCTGATACCGTCAACTGCAAGGATGTGGGGGAGCCCGGACAGATCTGTCCATCCCAGCTGCCGGCAGCGGTGATCAGCACGCCTTATCATGTAGTGGTAACCATCCTGCCGCCCGATTCGGCGCTCAGTAACCAGACCATGGTACCCCTGCATGGTATAATGATCGATACCGTGAAAAACCTTCCCCCGGGCATTGAATATATCTATGACAAGATCATTATGTATCCCGACTCAGCTTACTGTGCCGAACTTCAGGGAACGCCGACGACCCTGGGAGACTATACCCTTGAAATTACGGTAATACCGTATGTAAACATCCTGGGTACTATTGTTGCACTGCTTCCGGTGACCGATAATACATCGCTTGCTATCAGCGTCCGTGAAACCAGCGGGTGGGATGATCCCGGGCAGCAGGGGGAAGAGATGCTGATGCCCTATCCCAATCCTTTCCGCCACACAACACGTATCGGATTCTTTTCCGGAGGTACCCGAACGGCTGAACTGGTAATAAAAAACCTGGTAGGGCAGGAAGTGTACCATGAAGTAATGGTGGCTGGGCAGGGATTGAACTATTTTATGTTCAGCGGGAACAGCCTGGTACCCGGAATATATATCTCCTCGGTCAGGAGCGGTGGCAAAACCTTCTCCCGTAAGCTGGTGAAACTGAAGGAATAGGTTTTCAGAAATTCAGGTTCAGCTGGAAGGTAATATTCCTCGGAGGTCGTATGTCGGCCGGCCGGCCCATGTATTCCTTGTTGAGAATGTTTTTAGTAATAACCGCCAGACGGATATTCCTGCCCGGACTGAAGGATATCCGGTGGTCAAGAACCAGGTAGCCATTCCGGTGTGCTTCCCGGTATTCCCTGTAACCGGGAAGAATCAGCGAACCAAGGAAAGGATCGATGAACACCTCATCTACATTCACCATAAAGCTGTTGTATACAAGGCTAAATCCGGTGGAGAAACGCTTGTAATCAAATTCAGCATCCGCCTTGGCAGAATGGCGGTACCGGTACTTCAGGATGTGTTCTGTCGAGTCGGGTCGGGAAATATCCATGTCGACAGGATAAATATAGCTGTAACCGGCAGTAATGGTGGTTTGCAGCCCGAACAGGTT
>JAXDBV010000332.1:0-2739 GCA_034678415.1 Bacteroidales bacterium | reverse complement strand
GCGACAGCTCGACGGTGATGATTTACCAGTTCGACATCATGAAATCCATCGGACCACCCGTGTGGCGAACCACCCAGAAGAGTTTTGAGGAAGCGGAATCATTGAATGCCGACTTCGTGCTCATCCATATGAACACCTATGGAGGGATAGTGGCCGATGCCGATTCCATCCGAACCAAGATACTGAATAGCAATATCCCTGTGATGGTGTTCATCGATAACAATGCCGCCTCTGCCGGTGCATTGATAGCAATTGCCTGCGACAGCATATTCATGCGGAAAGGAGGAAGCATCGGCGCCGCCACGGTCGTTGACCAGACAGGCACCCCTGCCCCGGATAAATTCCAGTCGTTCATGAGGTCGGTTATGAGGGCTACGGCAGAAGCACACGGGAAAGACACCATCATCATAGGGAACGATACCACGTATAAATGGCACCGTGATCCCCAGCTGGCCGAAGCCATGGTTGATCCAAAAATAGTCCTGCCCGGCATCGTGGATACCGGTGAGGTGCTCACCTTCACCACATCGGAAGCCATTCGTTACGGGTTCTGTGAGGGTGAGGCGGAAAGTATCCCTGAAATGTTGAAAAAGGCAGGGATCAGGAACTACGAGATCAGGGAATACCAACCCACCACCATCGATAAGATCATCGGATTCCTCATCAATCCCGTGATCAGCGGACTGCTGATCATGCTGATTATCGGCGGCATTTACTTTGAACTTCAGACACCGGGCATCGGCTTTCCATCGGTCGCTGCCCTGATAGCCGCCATACTGTACTTCGCCCCCCTCTACCTCGAAGGCCTGGCCGAAAACTGGGAAGTGGTGATATTCGTCGTGGGTCTGGTTCTTATCGGGATTGAGATCTTTGCCATCCCCGGCTTCGGGATTACAGGTATCACCGGGATCATCCTCGTCGTGGCCGGACTGTCCCTGGGAATGATCGATAATATCATCTTCAAATTCAATGCTATGGCCGCTTTCCAGGCCCTGGTGAAATCATTGTTCATCGTTGTCGTGTCGATGGTGCTCTCATTCCTGCTATCCTTATACCTCAGCAGGAAGATCTTCACCTCCCGGAAACTGTTCGCCGGCTGGGCTCTCGACACCTCACAGGTGAGAGATAAGGGATATATAAGCGTGAATAAAACACTCCAAAACGGCAATATCGGTAAGGAAGGAGTTGCATCCACCCTGCTCAGACCCTCGGGAAAAGTGATCATTGACAATGAAGTGTTCGACGCTGTGGCGGAGTTCGGATTCATTGCGAAAGGAGAAAAGATCAGGGTTGTGAGGGAACTGGCCGGACAGCTGTATGTGGTTAAAATCTGAATAACCCCTAAGGATGGAGAACCAATTCCCGATCAGGGATTACAGGAAAGGCGATTTCCCCGGAATCCTTTCCCTCTGGAAAGCAACAAGCCTGGCAGATGAGAAAAGAGGCGACGGGGAAGAGACCATCGAACGATCCATCGCCCTGGGAGGAAAACTGCTTGTGATAACCAACAACTCGCATCAAATCATCGGTACATCATGGTTGACATATGACGGCCGGAGACTTCACCTCCACCACTTCGGCATCGACCCGTCATTCCGCCATAAAGGCCTTGCAAAACGCCTCGGCATTGCATCCATCGATTATGCCAGAAAAATGAAAACCCAGATAAAACTTGAAGTACACCGGAACAATCATGCAGCTGTTCAGCTGTATAAAAACCTCGGATTTGAAGCACTTGGAGATTATGAGGTATACATTATAAGAAATACAGGATTATCTTCAGCCAAATAATAAAATGTAATACAGCCTGTTATTCAAAAATAACCTCTCCCTACCATCAGCTTGTCAGCGATTTGCGGGTTTCTATTTTTTATTCAGTCTTATTTTGCGTATTTTTGAATAAAAGGCAACATGATAAAACATACATAATATGAGTAAGATTATCACTTTCAATGAATTGAGAAGAATCAAAGACAGCCTTCCTGACGGTAGCATGCAGGAAATAGCCAAAAAACTGGATATCAGCGTTGATACCGTCAGGAACTACTTTGGAGGAACCAATTACAAATCGGGGGGAAGCGCCGGTATCCATATGGAACAAGGGCCAGATGGAGGAATTGTATCGATCGAAGATACCACCATCCTCGATATGGCAAGGCAGATGATCAGCAATAAACCGTAACTCCTGCCTCCTACTGCAGCATCTGCAACAGGATGGTGATATTGATATTCCTGGTTTTTTTACTCTTGCCACCTGACACACTGTCGCATCAGTGATACCGATCTTCTCGTCCTGTCATTGATGAAGTACAAGTGCCCCTTCTTCTTATGCCTGTGTTGGCTGATGAATCATCCGTTTCATTACCAGCCCGAAGTTCATAATTAATGGTGTGATTCCAGGGGATGAGAAAGATGTGATTGGCGTCCTTCCCCTGACAGGAACAAAACAACAACCCCTCTTTCGGGCTACCGCAATACAACCCGTTGATGCAAATAGTGCCACCTTCGCGGGCATCAATACCCTTCCTCGGGGCACAGACCTGATACCGTAAGAGGGTAATCAGGGTGCCGGGAAACTACTTCTTCTACCGGACATAGAAATCCAGCACCGGTGTGCCACACAGGTATCCCTGCAGCCTGTCGCCCCTCCTCACCGCTCCTACGCCTTCAGGAGTACCGGTAAAAAAAAGATCACCCGTGCGAAGGGTAATGAAACCAGACACGTACGATATGACCTGA
>JAXDBV010000331.1:0-4353 GCA_034678415.1 Bacteroidales bacterium | reverse complement strand
TCATGAAAACCGGTATCATTATTGAAACGAACGAACCCGGGAAGGCCCGGAATGCCTTTCGCTTTGCGGTGACGGCTATGACACAGGGTTACGAGGTGAAACTGTTTCTCATGGACGAGGCAGTTGAAGGGCCGGTTCATCCTAAATACAGCCTTGATGAACACTTCAGGAACTTCATCCGGGTCGGAAGCGAAGCCCTTGCCTGTGACATCTGCCTGGCTTGCGGACATCCTGAACATGCCGCATCATGCCACGTATCCACAATGACTGACTGCGTTGATCTCGTGCCACGGGCTGACAAGTATGACACTGAAGGACACATTACCGGATGGAAAGAACTATTTGTATCAGATATATGAAAAATAAGACCTGTATAGTGACGGGAGCAAGTTCCGGGCTGGGGAAGGCGGTAGCACGGCTTCTTGCCCGTGAGGGATCACAAATCATTATGATCAGCAGGGATCATGAAAGAGGCCGGCATTCGTTTGATGAAACCAGCGGCATGAATCCCGGTAGAGTGGAATGGATCCCCACCGACCTGTCATCATTGGATGCTGTAAGGAAAACCGCTCAGATCATCAATGAAAGATACGACCGTATCAACATTCTTTTTAATTGCGCGGGAGTCATATTGTTGAAGAGAATGGAAACCGTGGATGGATTTGAGACCATGTTTGCTACCAACTACCTGGGCCATTTTCTTCTCACCAACCTGCTCTATCCCGGTTTACTGGCAGGAGCCCCGTCAAAAGTGATCACCGTTTCGGGCAGGGGACATAAATCCCGCCTCACCGAGGGACTTCAACCGGGTACCATCGATTTTGATGATCTGCAAGGAAGAGAGAAGTTCTCCTTTTCCAGAGCGGCAAAACAGGCTGTCCTGGCAAAAATCATCTTTACGTATGAGCTGGCAAGGAGGTGGCAGGACAAAGGCATCGAGGTATCCACGGTTTGCCCCGGGCTGACGAAGACAAACCTGACAGGTCACCTGCCATGGTTTGCAAGGGCGTATATGGCCTTGCGTTTTCGTCTGCAGGCAACCCAGACACCTGAGGAGGGAGCCGGGCATCTTATCCGTATCGCCAGGATGCATTGTACCGGCGGCAAATACTACGAGGGAGGAAAAGGATACCTCAAGGAGGCCCGGTCATCCGGTGCATCATATGACCTGAACACCGCAAAAAAACTATGGGCGATAAGTGAGCAGATGGTCGGACAGGCATTCAATCCATAATTCATTTCGGGTACACTGTCGCTTCACGAATAAAAATATCACCGATTCCTCCCGGTTATAAACTTTATTGTATCTTAACAGGTAAATGCCCTGATAATGGCAACAAACCGTCATCCCCGATGTGCTTTATGGCCAATGCCGGATGTCAGTGCGAACCGGAAAAAGCCCGGTAGGACAACGATTTTTCCCGTAATCCTGGCTCTTTTCCATGCCATGATGTACTTTCCGTCGTGCCATCCTCCGCACCCGGTCCCCCATCTGCAGAAAACGGGCCATACAACGCAGCTGGTTGTGGACGGCAAACCTTTCATCATCCTGGGGGGAGAGACAGGAAATTCATCGGCCACCACCCCGGCGAATATTAACACCATCTGGCCAACGATCAGGGCCATGAACCTCAATACGGTGCTGGTTCCTGTTTACTGGGAACTTGTTGAATCCGAAGAAGGCACCTTTGATTTTTCACTCGTCAGGCAGATCATAGCAGAAGCGCGGAAAAATAAGGTAAGGATCATATTTCTCTGGTTTGCTTCGTGGAAGAACAGCATGTCGTGTTATGCCCCGGCCTGGATCAAGCTGAATCCTGACAGGTTCCCCAGGGTGAAAGATGAAAAGGACCGCAGCCATGAAATACTGACGCCCTTCAGCGAAAACAACCTGCAGGCGGATCTCAGGGCTTTCGAAGAATTGATGCGTGTGATCAGGGACTTTGACGGCAAGAGACACACGGTAATCATGATACAGGTGGAAAATGAAATCGGCATGTTGCCATCGGCCAGGGATTACCATCCGCTGGCCAATGAAGCATTTAAGCAGGATGTTCCTGCAGGGCTGATACAATACATGATGGCTCACCGCGACAAGCTGGCGCCTGAATTCAGGGATCTCTGGGCGAAGAACGGATATAAGGCAAGGGGAAACTGGGAGGAGGTCTTTGGAACCGGTTTGCATACCGATGAGATATTCATGGCATGGCATTATGCAAAATACGTGGATACGATTGCCGAGGCCGGGAAAAAGATGTACCCGCTGCCCATGTATGTGAATGCTGCTCTCAATCGGCCGGGTCGGGAACCGGGGAGCGATTACCCCAGCGGGGGACCCCTGCCCCACCTGATGGATATTTGGAAGGCAGCCGCCCCCTCCATTGATTTTCTTGCCCCGGATATCTATTTCTCAAATTTCAAACAGTGGTGTGATCTTTATACCCGGCAGGGCGATCCGTTATTCATTCCTGAACACCGGTTTGACCATACTGCAGGCCCCAAATCACTGTATGCCGTTGCCCATTACCGCGCTCTGGGATTTGCACCCTTCTCCATCGAATCGGCGGTCAGCCCGGAGGATGAACCGCTGGGAAAAATCTATCGTTTGATGTCACAGCTTACACCGTTGATCACTTCATGTCAGGCAACGGGTACGGTGGAAGGAGCACTGCTGGACAGGGAACAATGTGACACGATCATCCATATGGGTGGTTATACCTTCACGCTCCGGCATGACAACACACTGGGCTGGTCGCCCGGCGCTGAGGCCGCTTCATGGCCACACGCCGGCGCAATCCTTATGCAGACAGCGGACGATGAGTTCTTTATCGCCGGCACCGGGATTGTTGCAGAAGTTCAACTCCGGCATGATGGATCACTGAATGCAGGGATATTAACGGCTGAAGAAGGATGGTTCGAAAATGACAGGTGGAGAATCATCCGCCATCTGAACGGTGACCAGACGCACCAGGGGCGGCATGTGCGAATCCCCGCAGGTGAATACATGATTCAGAAATTCACACTCTATACATATCAATAAACTATGAAACCATCACCGGGCCGCCCCTCTGCCCACCCTGTTAAACAATATCCGACGATAGCCGTCTGCGGCCTCGATTGCGGGCTGTGCCCGCGGTATTACACAGTCGGGCAATCCCGCTGTCCCGGGTGCGCCGGCCCCGGCTTCCACGAGAAACGGCCTTCATGCTCATTCATAACCTGTTGCGTGAAGAAGAAAAACCTTGAAGTATGTGCACAATGCCCGGACTTTCCATGTCCTAAATTCAAAAACGAGGAAGAATACCTGTTGTTGAATGAGTCGTCTTCTTACCCGCCGTATAAAAAAGTGATGCCTAACCTGAAATTCATACGGGATTTCGGAATAGAAGAATTCATGAAGCAACAGAACAGAAGGATAGGACTTCTTCAGGTTATGATAGCCAACTTTGACGATGGCCGGTCGAGGAGCTTTTTCTGCAGGGCAACCGCCTTGCTCGAACCTGGCATTCTGGAAAAGTCATTGGACAAAGCAAACAGGAAAATCAATGAGGAGGGAATTGCCCCGGATGACGTTAAAACAAAGGCAAGGTTACTTAAGGCAATCATTCATGAGATGTCCGGTAAATAATACTCATGCTCAGGTCCCGGGAACCTGATTATTGAATGTGCGTTCTCAGCTACCTTCCTGCAATGATCTCAGTCAAAGGTTAATGTAGAAATCTACTAATCCTACAGGATGAAAAACGCATATATTTTGAAGAAAATACCCCGGTCAAGGGTTGCCACCTTTGATATCTTTTCCGTCGGATTGATGAAGCACCACATCATCGCGCTTCTTGAGTTTGACGTGACCTTAAGCCGGAGAATGATCCGCGCGCTGAGAAAAAACGGCGTTCATGTTTCCTTTAATGGATGGATCATAAAAGTGATTGGCAGCCTACTGAAGAAACACCCGGAAGCGGCGGCGTACAGGCGAAACAAAAAGGATCTCATGATCTTCAACAATATAAATATCTCCGTTATCGCTGAGAAAACAATTGATGGTGAGAAGGTTCCTGTGCCGATGGTGATAGAAAAAACACATGAGCTGAGTGCGCCGGAAATTACAGAGATCATTGATAATGCAAAAGAGCAGGTAATGACAGGAAAGGATATGGTGATCAATAAGAATTCGACCGGACTGGAGAGGCTGTATTACCATATGCCGGGTTTTATCAGAAGAGGTGTCTGGAAATTCCTGCTCGGGAATCCCGGAATAGCTTACCGGAACATGGGGAACGCGGTCGTCACATCCATTGGAATGATGGGGAAGATCAACGGCTGGTTTATTCACCGGTCTGTGCACCCTGTTTC
>JAXDBV010000330.1:0-3018 GCA_034678415.1 Bacteroidales bacterium | reverse complement strand
TAATGGCAATACCTCTGGGATGTTGCCGGGAGAAGGAGTCTCCTGGTGAATCCCAAAAGAAGGGATGTATCTGCATCATCTCATGATGGTATGAAGAATTTCGAGGACGGACTCTGCTATTATTATTTTAAAAAGTCCAATCGCTAAGTAGTAAAGAAGAATTTAGTTCTGAACAGCAGGATAAACAGACGGCCGAACCTTTCAGAAGGGGGACAGAGCCTGAAAGGATCTGTGACAGCTGCGAATAGCTGATTGAAAATGTGTTTACGAACGAAAAAACATCGGGAAAGAAAACGTATATTTGATAACCTGAGGACAGAGGGAGGATGGTATTCAGAAGGGTACAAAAGCCTTCATTTGAATACCCGTCGGACAAAGACGTTGATAAACCGCCATTTTTACACTGATATGAGACACCTGAGATATCATTTTCTCTTCTTTCTCCTATTCATTATGCAGATCTTATGTGCCCAGGACGGAGGTTCAGCACTGGAAGAGGGATTTGTCGATCCTCCAGCGTCGGCCCGGCCACGTACCTGGTGGCACTGGACCAACGGTAATGTTACGTTGGATGGCATTACCAAAGACCTTGAATGGATGAAGCGTGCGGGTATCGGGGGCATACAGCTTGCCGATGTGGCGTTCGGAGTGGGGCAGACGGTTGACAGGAAAACCGTTTTCATGACACCCGAATGGCTGGAGGCCGTCCGCCATGCAGCCTCTGAAGCCGACAGGCTGGGGCTTGAGATGGCTGTTTTCAGTTCGGCAGGCTGGAGCCTGACCGGTGGTCCGTGGGTCACACCCAGACAGGCCATGAAGAAACTGGTGTGGAGCGAGATACAGCTGGAAGGACCGAGGCAGTTCACCGGGATACTACCTGCGCCTCCCGCCGTGGAGGGTCCCATCAGGAACCTGTCGCGGGGCGGAGGCACGAGCGCTCCCGAGCCCCGGTTCTACAGAGACTGTGTCGTCCTTGCCTTCCCCACACCTCCGGATGACACCGCCATGCTACGGCTTGATCCCGTGGCTGCAACAGGAGCCGGGACGATCAACCCGGAAGCCTTCCTTGACGATGACCTGAACACTTCAGCCGTGATCCGTTCAGGAACGGGGAAAGGAGTTGTGTGGATACAGTATTCCTGGGATAAGCCTTTTACCGCCCGGGCTCTCACGTTGGCAAGCCGTAACGGCATTCCTGTAGGCACCCTGAGCGTGAGCGATGATGGTTCCCGCTTCCAGACAATACTCATCCTGCCAGGAGCCCTGCTCTACCGTTCAGGCAAGGTAGCTACGTATTCATTTCCCGAAGTGACGGCACGCCACTTCCGGCTGGAGTTTACCGGGGCGCCGCCGCGGCCCGCCGAAGTGATGGCAGAGACTGCTACCCTGCCTGACTCTGTCTATGCTTTCTCCGAGATCAAACTGCATACCGGCGGAAGGATACACCGGTGGGAAGATAAGGCGGGCTTTTACCACCTGTTTAACTATGATCCCGTGGCTTCACCACCTGTCTCCCACTCCTCCACGATCGACCCGGCAAGGGTTGTGAACCTTACACCGCTGATGTCTCCCGATGGTTCCATTCACTGGGACGTGCCACAGGGCAGGTGGACCATCATGCGGTTCGGATACTCACTGACCGGCGCAAAAAACAGGCCAGCGGTCCCCACCGGCACAGGATATGAAGTGGATAAGCTGAGCCGCGAACATACGATTGCCTATTGTAAAGAATACACCTCTCCGCTGGCCAGGGCACTCGGACCTCTGTACGGCACGAGCCTGCAGTATATGTTGCTCGACAGCTGGGAGGCCGGGATGCAAAACTGGACCGACAGTATGTTGTTTGAATTCCATCAACGCAGGGGGTATGATCTCACTCCTTACCTTCCATGCCTGGCAGGAAGGGTTGTCGGTAACAGTGAGACCAGTGACAGGGTCCTCTGGGACTTCCGCCGCACGCTGGCCGACATGTTTGCCGGGAATCATTACGGAGCGTTAACGCAATGGTTGCATGAACAGGGTATTAGAACATACGGGGAAGCCTCGGGAGTGTCGCTTGAAATCCTTGAAGATGCTCTGCTGTGCAAGAAACATGTGGATATCCCGATGGGCGAATTCTGGTTCAGAGCCCTCCATCCCGAAATGATGTATTACCAGGATATCAGGGGTGCAGCATCCGCCGCACATATCTACGGCAAGAATATCGCTGCGGCAGAAGCCTTCACGGGTGGAGGGTATGAATCACCGTATGCCCTCAAGAAAATTGGAGATTACTGGTTCACCCAGGGTATAAACCGCATCGTTTTTCATACCTCTGCCCATCAGCCTCTCGACAATAAACCGGGCAATACCATGGTCGGCACACATATTCACCGTAATATCACCTGGGCTGAACAGGCTGCCCCTTTCATGAACTATCTTGCACGCACTTCATATATCCTTCAGCAAGGCACTTTTGTTGCTGACCTGGCATACCTGCTTGATGAAGGAGCCCCGTCTACCATGCCCATATGGGGTGCAGGGCTCGTTCCTGCCCCTCCCGAAGGTTATGATTTTGACTATATTAATACGGATGTGCTGATCAACCGTTTGTCTGTTGCCGCTGATGGCCGGCTGACAGTTCCCGGAGGGACGAGCTATGCCCTGCTCGTCCTGCCCAACGGTACACGGATGACCCTGCCGGTGCTCGAAAAGCTGAGGAACCTGGTGAAGGCGGGAGCCACCGTGTGCGGCCCCCGGCCCCTACAAACACCCGGCCTTGCCGGTTACCCGTCTTCGGAATGGAAGCTCAAAACCCTGGCCGATGAGATATGGGGTGACCTGGATGGAATAACCCGGACAAGGCGTATCTGCGGCAAGGGAAAAGTGTTCTGGGGAATCCCCTTAAAAAACGCCCTCGAAGCAGTTGCGGTACCGCCCGACGTTGAATACAGCCGGCCGCTCAACTCAACCATCCACTGGATCCACCGGAGGACAGAAGAAACCGACATCTATTTCCTCGTTAATTCATCCGACACC
>JAXDBV010000329.1:0-17806 GCA_034678415.1 Bacteroidales bacterium | reverse complement strand
ATAAGAAGTTCCTGGAGCTGACGGAAGGGATCTGAGATCATAATCCGGGTTTTAATGTTCAAGGAAAAGGAAGCGTTTAGAAAGCCCGAAAAAGCTTCATTTACCCGAGGCAGCCTACAGGGCGGGGACTCAAAGAATTACTGAATTAAATGCGAGGTGATTCAATAATTAATTACATAATTTTCATCCTGATATTTTGCAGAATATAAGGAATATCGGTTATTCCTTTTTTATTATTTCCAGTGCCGAAGCAATGCGTCGGAGTGTTTCTTCCTTCCCGATCAGCTCGCAGATATCAAATAAATGCGGACCGGCGCTGGTACCTACCAGGCACAGGCGCAGGGCATTCATGACCACACCCATACCAAGGTTGTTTTCCTGCAGCCATTGCTTCACATGCAACTCGATATTACCGGCCGTGAATCCATCAATTTTTTCCAGTTCCTTCATGAGGGTACGCATGATGGCCGGGGTGTCGTTGTTCCATCGCTTGCCCACCACATCCGGATCATAGGATTGCGGCGCCCGGAAAAAAAAGCATGTCTGATCCCACAGCTCATGGATAAAATCTACCCTTTCACGGGTCAGTGTGATGATCCGGTTCAGTTTCACCAGGTCGGGGTTGATTCCTTTCTCTTTCAGTACCGGCAGGAAGAGGGAAATAATTTCCTGCGTTGACTTTATCATCAGGTACTGGTGATTGAACCAGCGGGCTTTGCCGGGATCGAAGCGCGATCCTGATTTTCCCACCCTTTCGAGGGAGAACTCACGGATAAGCTCTGTCATGGTGAACAGCTCCTTCTCCGTGCCGGGATTCCATCCCAGCAGGGCAAGGAGATTGACAAAAGCCTCGGGGAAATAACCCGTTTCGCGGTACCCGCTGTACACTTCTCCTCCGGGGCTTTTCCACTCGAGGGGGAAGACGGGGAATCCCAGCTGGTCGCCGTCGCGTTTGCTCAGCTTTCCCTTGCCGCTGGGTTTCAGTAACAGGGGCAGGTGGGCAAATACCGGCCTGTCCCATCCGAAAGCGCTGTAAAGAAGCCAATGCAGGGGCAGTGAGGGAAGCCATTCTTCTCCCCGTATCACATGGCTGATCCACATAAGGTGATCGTCGACCACGTTGGCAAAATGGTACGTAGGCATACCGTCGGATTTGAAGAGCACTTTATCGTCGAGGGTCTTTGTCTTAACCACAATATCGCCGCGGATCTCGTCGTGTAGTTTCACCTCTTCTTCCTCATCGGGAACTCTGAACCGTATCACATAGGGCATACCGGATTCCAAAAACTGGTTCACTTCCCTCATTGATAATGTGAGAGAGTTCTTCAGTCGGCCGCGGGTGGATGCATCGTACTGGAACGGTTCTCCTCCGGCTGCTTCAGCCTGTTGCCTGTACCTGTCGAGCTCCTCCTGTGTGTCAAAGGCATAGTAAGCCTTATCCTTCTTGATCAGCACCTCAGCAAATTCGCGGTAGATGCTTTTCCGTTCCGACTGGCGGTAGGGGCCGAACTCACCACCTTCGCGCACCCCCTCATCGAATGTGAGCCCGCACCATGCAAGCGACTTGATAATATAATCCTCCGCTCCCGGCACGAGCCTCGCCTGATCGGTATCTTCAATCCGTAAAATAAAATCACCGCCATGATGACGGGCAAACAGGTAATTATACAGGGCAGTCCTCACCCCGCCCATGTGCAAGGGACCGGTCGGACTGGGGGCAAAACGTACCCTGACGCGTTTCTCTGCCATATGATGCATACTTTGTGCAAAGATAGGGGAATTTGAACAGAATGGTAAGTGGCAGCCGGGTGCCATCCGTAAGAAACCGGTAAGGCAACAGCAGTGGAAAGGAGAAAATACGCTGAAATAGGGAGCATATTCATTTTTTTTTGCAGAGGATTTATACTAACATTGAACATTTATTTTCAAGGCAACTATTTTCATCCAATAAATTTTACCGGGCAATGAAAAAGATGAAAGCATTGGTCAAGGCCAGACCTGAGAAAGGGATATGGCTGCAGGAAGTTGACATTCCTGAACCGGGCATTAACGATGTAATGATAAAGATCAAGAAGACCGCCATTTGCGGCACCGATCTTCACATTTATAAATGGGACGACTGGTCGCAGCGTACCATCCGAACACCCCTGGTCATCGGTCATGAATATGTAGGTGTGATCTATAAGACGGGCAGCGGGGTAACCCATTTCCAGCCGGGAGACCGGGTCACCGGCGAAGGGCATATTGCATGCGGGACGTGCCGTAACTGCCGCCGGGGGAAAAAACATATATGCCAGTCTTCTCTGGGAGTAGGGGTGCACCGACCCGGTGCTTTTGCCGAATACCTTGTGATACCGGAGGATAATGTGATCAGGCTGGACGACAGGGTGCCCGATGATATCGCGGCCATCATGGATCCGTTGGGCAACGCCACCCATACAGCCCTTTCCTTCCCGCTGATCGGGGAGGATGTTTTGATCACCGGTGCCGGGCTCATCGGCAGCATGGCTGTGGCGGTGGCACGCTTTGCGGGTGCCCGGTATATTGTGGTCAGCGACCTCAGTGATGACCGCCTCAGGATAGCCAGGCAGATGGGTGCCACAATGACCATCAACCCGTCCAAAGGGGAAAAGATCTCCAATGCTTTACAGGAACTGAAGATGCAAGGCTTTGATGTGGGGCTGGAAATGTCGGGATCGCCGGCTGCCTTCAATGAAATGATCGACAACATGTATAACGGTTCAAATATTGCCCTGTTAGGCATTCTGCCCAACAACACCCAGGTATGCTGGGACAAGATCATTTTCAAAGGATTGCAGATCAAGGGGATCTATGGCAGGGAGATGTTTGAGACCTGGTATATGATGGAACAGATGCTGATCAGCGGCCTGGAGATAAGCCCGCTGATCACACACCGTTTTCCGGTAGGGGAATTCCAGGAGGGATTTAATATCATGGAAGAGGGCAAATGCGGTAAAGTCATTCTTAACTGGGAAGGATAAAAGGAGGATCATCAGGCGATGTACGGGAAATTCAGGGACTATTTACAGGCCGAACTGGCTTCCATCAGGGAAGCAGGGCTGTACAAGGAAGAGCGTATCATCACCACACCACAGGGTGTGGAGATCGTCACCGGCAGGGGGCAGAAAGTGCTGAATTTCTGCGCGAACAATTACCTGGGGCTTTCATCGCACCCGCAGGTTATTGATGCTGCCAGGCGCGCGATGGAGCGTCACGGGTTCGGGTTGTCGTCGGTTCGTTTTATCTGCGGCACACAGGATCTTCATAAGGAGCTCGAAGCCCGCATGTCAGCATTCCTGGGAACCGAAGACACCATCCTCTACTCCTCTGCCTTTGATGCCAACGGCGGGGTGTTTGAACCCTTGCTGGGTTCTGACTCGGCAATCATCTCCGATGAGCTGAATCATGCCTCTATCATCGACGGGGTACGGCTTTGTAAAGCCATGCGTTATCGGTACCGCAATAACGATATGGAAGATCTGGAGGAGCAGCTCAGACATGCCGATATGGACCAGGCAAGGTTTAAGCTTATCGTCACCGACGGGGTGTTCTCCATGGATGGTATCATTGCACAGGTAGACAAGATATGTGACCTGGCCGAGAAGTATCATGCGTTGGTCATGGTGGATGACTCACATGCCACCGGCTTCGTGGGGGCAACCGGCCGGGGGAGCGCCGAGCACTGCCATGCAACGGGGAGGGTGGATATCATCACCACCACGTTTGGCAAGGCTCTTGGCGGGGCGTCGGGCGGTTGTGTCTCGGGAAGGAAAGAGATCATCGAGATGCTGAGGCAACGCTCACGGCCGTATCTCTTTTCCAACTCTCTGGCCCCGGCTATTGTCGGTGCCACGCTCGAGGTGCTGAACATGCTGTCGGAGTCAACAGCCCTCAGGGACCGGCTGATGGAAAACACGATGATGTTCAGGAAAGGGATCGTTGAAGCCGGCTATACCATTGTCCACGGGAGCCATCCCATTGTACCTATCCTTCTTGGCCATATGCCCAACGATGCCAGGCTTTCACAAATCCTTGCCGATGAGTTGCTGAAGAAAGGTATCTATGTGACCGGATTCTACTATCCCGTAGTGCCGAAGGGCAAGGCCAGGATCAGGGTACAGATCAGCGCCGCTCACACCAAACAGCACATCACGAAAGCCATTGAAGCATTTGCACAGGTGTGGGATGAATGCCTGCAGAAAGGATTGTGTGAATGAATGCCGCCCGGAAATTCCTACTCATACCCCACTGACAACATTGTTAAAAATTTAACAATATTTTTATTAATTCATATACAGACCGTTAAAATGGTCTGTTGTAAGAATTTTATCCAACGTACGGCAGGAATTAAAAAGTTATTAATATCTTTTGCACCTTTAATTTTGTGTTATCATTGTAACGTTAATTGATTCGTGTATGTCACATTTCGGGTCCTACGAAGACAGAATCAGGGATTTCAACTGGTCGATTGCTGAACGGGAACTTGGTTACAAACAGGGGGATATCATCAATATCGGTTGGTACTGTTCTGACAGGATTTGCCAGCAGGGAAAGGGCAACAAACTGGCCCTGATCTGGGAAGGCAATACCGGTATTGAAAAAAGGTACACCTATAATGATCTCCGTCTTGCCAGCAATACGGTCGCGGCCTTTCTGAAGAAGCTGGGAATCATGAGGGAAGACCGCGTATGTCTTTTCATGGATCGTATACCGGAGTTATACATTTTCTTCGTGTCGGTATTGAAAACGGGAGCCATAGCCCAACCATTGTTCTCAGCCTTTGGTGACGAATCGCTGTTTATCCGCCTGGAGAATGCCGGAACCAAAGCCATTGTCACGCAGAGGAAACATCTCAACAAGGTAAGATCCATACTACCCAGGCTGCCTTTCCTTGAACATATCATTATCGTTGATCACAACATAGAAAAAGCGCTGCTGGAGAAAGAGGTGCCGTTTTCACTGGAAAAGGAATCGCCGGTTGAACATTTTGAGACCTGTCCGACCGTGGCCGAGTCACCCTCTGTGTTGCACTACACCTCGGGAACGACGGGTCCTCCGAAAGGGGTGAAGCATGTACACTATTCTCTCATATCGCAATACCTCACCACCAAGTGGGTGCTCGACCTGAGGGATGATGATATTTACTGGTGCACGGCCGATCCAGGATGGGTAACAGGTACTTCGTACGGGATTATCGGCCCGTGGAGCATGGGGGTCACACAGTGTGTCCTGGATGCGGGCTTTTCTGCCGATGCATGGTACCGGTTCGTTGAAAAGAACAGGATCACCGTCTGGTATTCAGCTCCCACCGCCATTCGGTCGCTCATGAAGGCAGGGGAAGATCCCGTGAGGAAGTATGATCTCTCGAGCCTCAGGCACCTGGCCAGCGTGGGTGAACCACTGAACGCAGAGGCGGTGCACTGGTCGCAGAAGATGTTCGGAAAACCTTTTCACGACACTTACTGGCAGACCGAGACCGGGGCGATAATGATCACCAATTTCCCCGGCATGAAGATCAAGCCCGGATCGATGGGCAGAACCTTTCCGGGGATCACGGGAACGGTGATCGATACCAAGACATATGAGCCAATCACTGAACCGGGAAGGATAGGGCTGATCGCCTTCAAACCCGGCTGGCCCTCAATGATGCGTACCTACTGGAACAACGAGGAGACATACAGGAAAAAGTTTGTCAACGGGTGGTACCTGCCCGGTGACCGGTCAAGCATCGACAATGAAGGCTATTTCTGGTTCGTGGGAAGGGACGACGATGTGATCAACACCGGAGGACATCTGGTCAGTCCCTTCGAGGTGGAATCAGCCCTGCTGGAGCACCCGTCGGTAGCCGAATCGGCTGTTGTCGCTAAGCCCGATGAGGTAAACATGGAGGTGGTGAAGGCCTTTATTACCCTCAAACCGGGATCTTCACCAGGCAAAGACCTTGAACTGAACATCATGAACTTTATACGAAAGAAACTCTCCCCGCTGGCAATGCCGCAGGAGATAGAATTCCTGCCGTCACTTCCCAAAACCCGGAGCGGGAAGATCATGAGGAGGATCCTGCATGCCAGGGAGTGGGGTGAAGAAATTGGCGATACCTCCACATTACAGGATGATGAGTAAGGTATATTCTTATTGCATAAATTAATATTCAACGCATATGGAAGACATAAAAGAAGTGATACGCAAATATGTTATTGAGGAATATGTCGATGAAGACGACCTCGAAATAACCTATGATACGCCCCTGATCTCCGGTGGGATAGTAGACTCGTTCTCTATGGTTTCATTACTCAGGTTCCTTGAGAACAGGTACCAGATCAGCATACCCAATGAGAAGGCCACACCCGAGGCTTTCGATTCGGTGAACAAGATTGCCGCCCTGGTGAAAGAATTTACCGGTTAATCTACCGGTGAGTTCACAACGGCTCTTCTGTAAATCAAAACAATACCAACCGTTAATCCCCATACACCATGAGTTACAGTGAAAAAGTTAAAAACCTGTATCTTGATCAGATCGGGCAGATCCGCAATGCAGGCATCTTCAAGGAAGAGAGGTTCATTCACTCCGCACAGGCTGCCGACATTGAGGTGGAGTTTCCTTCCGGGTCATCCACAAAAAAGGTGATCAACATGTGCTCGAATAATTACCTTGGGATGTCGAGCCATCCTGAAGTGCTGAAAGCGGCACATGAGGGGCTTGAAACGCGTGGTTACGGAATGTCGTCGGTCAGGTTTATATGCGGGACACAGGATATACACCGGGAACTTGAGAGAAAGGTTACCAAATTTCTCGGGACGGAAGATACCATTCTTTTCCCCTCCTGCATGGATGCCAATGCAGGTGTGTTCGAAGCCATTCTCACCGATCAGGATGTGATGATCTCCGACCGGCTGGTGCATGCATCCATCATTGATGGCATACGGCTTTGCAGCGCCATGCACGACACCTACAAGCATTCGAACATGGAGCACCTGGAGAGCAAGCTGCAGCTTCACGCGGATAAGAGGATCAAGATGGTCATTACCGATGGTGTTTTTTCGATGGACGGGGACACTGCCAGGCTCGACGAGATGGTCAGGCTGTGCGAGAAATATGATGCTATGCTCTTCATCGATGATTCGCATGCATCGGGATTTATTGGCAAGACGGGGCGGGGCACCCATGAGAAATACGGGGTGGTGGGGAATATAGATGTGATCACCACTACCTTTGGGAAAGCACTGGGAGGAGCATCAGGAGGCTGCGTATCGGGGAGGAAAGAGCTGGTTGAGATGTGCCGCCAGAAAGCCCGTCCCTACCTCTTTTCCAATACCATCGCCCCGGTGGTTGTATCGGGCGTGCTGAAAGTATTGGATATCCTTTCGCAGAGCACAGACCGCCGCGACAAGCTGGAGACCAATACAGCTTACTGGCGCAAAGGACTGTCGGAAGCAGGATTTATCCTTAAGGAAGGTGACACCCCTATCGTTCCCGTCATGCTGTTCAACGCCAAACTCTCACAGGATTTCTCCAGGGAACTGTACCAGGAGGGGATCTATGCCATCGGTTTTTTCTTCCCCGTGGTACCCCAGGGACAGGCCAGGATACGTACCCAGATCTCTGCCGGGCATGAGAAACACCACCTCGACAAAGCGCTGGATGCATTCATTAAGGCAGGGAAGAAATACGGAATTCTTGGAAAGACGAAGGAAGAGATCACTGCCATGTACGGGATGTAGAAATCCTGAGGATTTCCTCCTCACAAAGAATAATCCCGGTAACACTGACATCTCAAGGTATGCAATGAACCATTACAGGGGAGCGTGAGGTATTTCTCACCGTTGTCTTCCGGAAACCTGATTTTAGCCGCATTTTGAGCTGCCGCAGTCCTGGCAGATAAGGCAGCCTTCCTGGTAGACGAGATTCTTTGATCCGCATTCCTGGCACTTGCCCTTGGCCTTGGTGCCATTGGGTATGTACCGTTTCAATGCACGTTCTACCCCGTTTTTCCAGGTATTGATATTTTCACTGTCGAGCTTGAGCGAGCCCACAAGGTTCACTACATCGTTTATGGGCATTCCGTGACGCAAGACACCGGATATCAGCTTGGCATAATTCCAGTATTGTGGGTGGAACATGTGTGACAGACCACCCAGGGTGTTTTTATAGCCGTATTTATCGGTATACTGGAAATCGTACCTGTTGTGCCCGTCATCTCCCTTATTCTTGATGATAAACCCTTTGGTAATACTTTTAGGGATAGGAAACATTTCATCGTCGGCCATACCGGTAAATATTTCATAGGGCCGGCCATCCTTGAGTCCGACAAATGCCACCCATTTCTCGCTGTTGTTATTGAAGCGGATAACTTCGGCCTCGAGCACTTTGGGTCGTTTGGCAAATGGAATGCCTTCGCCATCCTTTTTATCGTTGCTCACGAGCACACCGTTGCGCGATCCGTCCCGGTACACTGTCACGCCTTTGCAGCCGCTTTGCCAGGCTGTAAAATACAGCTCTCCAACGAGATCTTCTTTGGTTTCGGCGGGCAGATTGATGGTAACACTGATGGAGTGGTCAACCCATTTTTGTATCTCGCCCTGCATTTTCACTTTAGCAACCCAGTCAACATCGCTGGAAGTGGCCTTGTGGAAAGGTGATTTTTTCACCACTCCCTGAACTTCCTCATCGGAATAGTTTTTTGCTTCCGCAGGGTTGTAGCCATTCTTTTCCATCCATAAAAGGAATTTATGGTGGAACACGTTATATTCCTCCCATGCGTCACCCACCTCATCCACGAATGACACCTTGACATCCTTATCGCTGGGGTTCACTTTTCTTCTTCTTTTGTACACGGGGAGGAACACCGGTTCGATGCCTGAGGTGGTCTGGGTCATGATGCTGGTGGTGCCCGTTGGGGCAATGGTGAGAAGGGCGATATTACGGCGCCCGTGTTTCACCATATACTGGTATAAACCTTCATCGGCTTCGCGCAGCCGTTTGATGAAAGGGTTATCCTTTTCCCTCTCCGGGTCATAGATCTTGAAAGGTCCTCTTTCCTTGGCCAGGAAGGCTGATGAACGGTACGCTTCCAGAGCCAGTGTTTTGTGCACCTCGATGGAGAAGTTGATGGCCTCATTGCTTCCGTAGCGCAGGTTGAGGGCGGCAAGCATATCTCCCTCGCCGGTAATGCCGATACCGGTCCTTCTTCCTTTTTCAGTTTTATCCCTGATCCTTTCCCACATGGATCTCTCAACATACTTGAGTTCATCCGACTCAGGATCGGCCTTAATCTTGGCCAGGATGGCTTCGATTTTTTCTATTTCGAGATCAATGATATCATCCATCACCCGTTGTGCCAGGCCCACATGTTCCCTGAACAGATCGACATCAAAGGTGGCCTGTGGAGTGAAGGGGTTGACAACATAACTGTACAGGTTGATGGCGAGGAGGCGGCAGCTGTCATAGGGGCAGAGAGGAATCTCTCCGCAGGGATTGGTGGAAACGGTACGGTATCCCAGGTCGGCATAGCAATCGGGCACTGATTCCCGGAGAATGGTATCCCAGAAGAGGATCCCGGGTTCGGCCGATTTCCATGCGTTATGAATGATCTTGTTCCACAAGTCGCGGGCTCTGATCTCTTTCCGGTAGATGGGTTTATCGGAGTCGATAGGATATTGCTGTACATAGATGGCATCATTCCTGACGGCATTCATGAACTCATCATCGATCTTGACCGACACATTGGCTCCGGTGACCTTTCCGCTTTCCAGCTTCGCATCGATGAATTTTTCGGAGTCAGGGTGTTTGACGGAGATGGACAGCATGAGTGCTCCACGTCGTCCGTCCTGGGCTACCTCACGGGTGGAATTTGAATATCGTTCCATAAAGGGTACGACGCCTGTGGAGGTGAGAGCACTATTCAGCACGGGGCTTCCGGCAGGCCGGATATGAGAGAGGTCATGGCCCACCCCTCCCCTGCGTTTCATCAGCTGGACCTGTTCCTGGTCGACCTTCATGATTCCGCCATAGGAATCGGAGTGGCCATCGTTGCCAATGACAAAGCAATTAGAGAGGGATGCGATCTGGTAGTCATTGCCGATGCCGGTCATGGGCCCACCCTGAGGAACGATGTACTTGAAATCTTTCAGGATACCGTAAATAAGCTCTTCATCCAGAGGATTTCTATATCGTTCCTCGATCCTGCATATCTCCCGGGCAATGCGCCGATGCATGTCATCGGGGGTGAGTTCATACAGGTTACCGAAACTGTCTTTCAGGGCATACTTGTTCACCCATACCCTGGCGGCCAGTTCATCACCCTTGAAATAAAGGATGGAAGCATTGACTGCTTCATCAAATGAATAAGGTTTTCTTTCCTCGTTCTGTCGGACAGGGCCGGAATTCTGAAACAATTCCCGTGTATCGCTGTCTTTCTGTTGAACCTTATTTTTTGTCGTCAATTCTCCCATTGATACTTTTTTTGAACAGTGATCCTTCAGTCCTTACGCTAAACGTTTGTTTACTTGTCAGATAGATTTTGGGGTCCTCGAATAATCAGGAATTGCAATTTAAAAATTGGATTACCCGTGTACAACAGGTATCATTTTGTATTTATCAACAAATAATCCGAGTTTTCAACCTATGTTTTATTTCATTGAATAACAATTTATTATGAAATTAATTACGTAATTTATCCTTTGCTTTCAACGGTGGATGACCGGAAGGCTCCCGCCTTCGGTCTGAGCCCGGATGAAAAGGACCGGTACCGGTAATTTGTGATGAACGCAAGCTCATCCGGAGAAGGATGGGTGCTTCCCGATAACCATAAACAAAGGTACAGCCCATGAATGAAACCGGCAAAAAAAAAGCTTGTCCTGTCAGGGATCAAGCTCTTTTCTCCTTCCGGCAATTACCGGATTCGACCAGGATCAGTTGAAGATATACCTGATGCCGATCTGAATTCCCCAGGTTGATAGGGTTGACTGCAGGTCTTCGAACGTTGCTGTGCGGAGCCTGTTGCTCACTTCCGCCATTTTGAACTGGTAGGCGCCCGTTGATGTCAGGATGGGATTGCCATTTTTGTCAGTGTGAAGTGTCAGGATGGATCCGTCGCTGTAGACTAGTTTTTTTCTAACACCCCAGTTCGAATTCAGCAGGTTCCCCGCATTGAGAATATCGCAACTGAACTGCAGGGTATTTTTCTTACCCGCCACATTGATGAAGATATCCTGCAGGATCTTAACATCAAACCGGTTATACCATGGGTAGAACACTGCGTTCCGTTGAGCGTATTCTCCTTTATGTTTACTCAGATATTTATCCTGGTTTATGTATGCCCAGAATGCTTTTGCCTGTGCTTCTGCGGTATGCCGAATGGATCCGTTGCTGTTAGTGATATCGGTAAACACGATTTCGTCTTTTTTCCTGGGGACATACAGCAGGTCACCGTTTACGCCATCCAGGTTAAAATCATTGGAGTAGCGGTAGGAAAAGTTCCCGTCGTTATACCCGGAATAGAAAACGGAGACGGTTGTTGCCAGCATTTTGGCATATTCAACCCGGTAGGACAATGATCCGATCAGGCGGTGAGGGGTAAGGTACTGTGAGTAGCTGAGATCGAGGTCATTCTGACCGCGTACGGAGAGATTGTTCGACCAGGCCGAAGCGGCCTGTGATCCGGGATTCCCTGTGATATCCTTGGCCATCATCGCGGTATAGGCAATCATACCGTTGAAATTACGGATGATGGGGAAATCAAGCTGGGTGGTGAATGCCCAGCTGTAGCCCTGGTCGGTATTGTCGAGTACCATGGCCTCGGACACGCCAGGTACCACCCTTCTGACATTATTGTCATTCACCCACTGGGGCCTGTTATCATCCCCGGCCGGTGTCACATCGGCCGGATCATTCATGTTGGCATTTCTCTGGACGATCGCGTTGATATCCTTGGTATACATTCCTTCCACTGTAAGGCTCATGTCGAGGGGCAGTTTGACATCGGCAGCAATGCTTGTTCTCCATACCATCGGCATCTTAAAATCCGGATCGATCCCGGCAATGGAGGAAGGAGCTTTTTGCCCGGCAGTGGCAGGGAATAAGGGTTCATGTATGCGGGTGGTACCGTTCCAGTTTGTGCCGTTCATGTTGGCAAAGGGATCCTTGCTGAACACGATGGAATCGAGGGTGGCGGCGGATGTCAGCTCCACGGTATTCTGCAGCATACCGGCGTTGGTGGGCATATTAGTAAACCATACAAACGGCAGGCGGCCGGTGAAAAGACCCGTACCGCCGCGTACCTTCAGTGAGTTATCTCCCATGACATCCCATATGAATCCAACCCTGGGGGAAATTAAAAGGTTTGATTCAGGCCAGGTACCGGTATTCACTTTCTCACCGTTGAGGAATTTCAGAGTATCGACCACCGGATTGCTGGTCAGTTCGTTCAGGTAGAGGGGCTTGTCCACGCGCAAGCCATAGGTCAGCTTCAGGTTATCCAGCATGTTGTATTCATCCTGCAGGTAGGCTGAGAGCTGACCGAAGTCCAGTTCCGCAATGGGTTTATTATTTTCAGGGTCAAATGAATAGGTGATCCCGAATGCAATGGGATGATACAGTACCGGATCTTCCAGGTGATTGATAAATGCCTGAAGGCTGGCAAAACGATAATAGCTTGTACCATACCTCATATAGGAATTGCCGAAGGTGAGGTACTCAAAGGATGCCCCTGCCGTTATGGTGTGCCTTCCGAGGTAATAAGTGAAATTGTCCGTAATGGAATAGACATTATTCTCCACATTATTATTATAGGTAAAGAGTTCATATCCTGCGCTCATGTATGCATTATTGGCTCCATCCCAGATATCGATGAAGGGGAATATACTGGAGGGAGATGTACGTGTGTCAATAATGGAGGTGAAAGTACCCAGCAACTGGTTTGAGAACTTGTTGGAGACATTACTGCGCAGTTCGGCCGACAGGGAGTTGACGGTATTCAGGAACCCGTAGTTGGAATTTCGGAATGACATTGCCATATCGCTGGTACGATTTGCTGCTGCCCTCGGGTTGGGGGCACTTCTTCCGTTGACGATCTGGTCATTGGTATTGTGCACTGTGTTGTACCGGAGGCTGAACTTGTGATTCCTGCTGATGTTCCAGTCGAGGCGGGCGATGATTTTATAGTTTTCCACGGCGAAGTTTTCATATTTCTCAAAGGGCCCTGTTTCGTATCCGAAATTTTCCTTCAACAGGTTCGAGAATGTTGAGAGGGATTCCGCCGGTACGCGGCTAACGTTTGATCCTGAGAGACCAGGCCGGCTGGCTAACCATTCCATCCCGGGCACCGACGATTTTTCATACTCACCGTTCACAAAGAAGAACAACTTGTTTTTAATGATCGGGCCACCAATACGACCTCCGTACACCTTTGTTGCTGTTTTGGCCGGTTCAGCCAGCTCCACATCACGTACCCTGATGCCGTTGAAAGACTGGTCACGGTAAAAGGTATAGACAGAGGCGGAGAAATTATTGGTACCGCTTTTGGTGATGGCATTGATGCCTGCACCGGTGAAGTTGGCCTGGCGCACATCGAAGGGGGCCACGGCCACCTGTATCTCTTCAATGGCATCCAGTGATATCGGTTCGGCATCACCACCGGGCATGTTGTCACTGCTCAGACCAAAATTATTGTTAAAATTTGATCCGTCGACAACGATGTTGTTGAAGCGACCGTCACGTCCTGCAAAGGTATTACTCCCGCCAAAGAGGGGGGATAACCGTATAAAGTCGTTGATGCTTCTGGTGATGGTCGGGAGAGATGATAACTGCCGGTTACTGATATTGGTGGAGATACCTGTTTTCTCGGCACTGAAAGCAGAAGGCCTGGCACCCACAACAACAACTTCTTCAATTTCCGCCGTGCTTTCGACCAGGTCAGTATTTAGGATGAAGGCTACCCCCAGGAAGAGCTGCACATCGGTAAATCTCTTCTTGTTGTAACCAACAAAAGATACCTCAATGGTATACGGTCCGCCCGGGCGCATACCCTGAATGGTGTAATATCCTTCCGCATTGGCAATGCCGCCGTACTGTGTTCCCGATGGAGTATGAACGGCGAGTATTGTTGCGCCGGGCAGGGGTTGACCACCGGCATCAATAATACGGCCATTCATGGATGAGGTTGTGCTGCCCTGTGCAACCACGACAAAGGGCATCAGCAGAATGATTCCGACAATAACGGAGTGTTTGAAAAGGTGTTTCATAAGATTATAGGTTAAAACGGGTTATTATTCTGATGTCTTATTTTATACCGGAGGAAATATATACATATACAGATCAGATCATACTGATCAGTCTGCCAAATTACAATTCACTAGTATTCAAATAAAAACGTAAAATGAAGAGGATAAAGAAACAGGCTGGAAAGATATTCAAAATCTCAATCGGGCAAATTTCAGCTCTTCATTAACTTTTCAACAATTTTTGCGGTAGCTCCGACGGAGTTATTAACATAATTCATGCAAACGTTTCCGGAAGTAACAAGTATCTGATTGTCATCTATAAAACGTTTGATAACGGAAGAGATTTCAACAGAGTTATGAACAGGAAATGCACCACCCAGGGATATCAGGTCGAGGGCTTCCCTGAATTTTTTATAGTTAGGGCCGAATAATACCGGTATGCCGTATACAGCCGCCTCAAGTATGTTGTGTATACCCCTGCCAAATCCTCCCCCTATATATGCTATTTTTCCATACCTGTAGAGTGACGATAACATCCCCACATTATCAATGATCAGCACCTCGTGGTTGTTCACCGGCCGGAGTGTTGCTGCTGAGAACCTTATTGCAGGGCGTTTGATGGATTTTTCGAGCCGTTCCAGGTGTCCTTCATTGATCTCATGGGGAGCGATCATCCAGCGTAGGCTCGGGATTGTATTTATGAGAGGGATCAGGAGATCCTCGTCTTCTTTCCATGTGCTACCGGCAACCACAACCCATTGCTCCCCGGCGAAGTTGTTTGCGACGGGAATATCTGCTGCCCGGGAGGCGATACAGCGGACCCTGTCAAAGCGGGTGTCACCCGCAACGGTGACGTTATGATAACCGATACCTTCCAGCAGTTCCCGGGAATGTTCATCCTGGACAAAGAAATGGGTGAAATGAAACAGTATTTTCTTGTAGGGTTTCCCATACCACCTGAAGAATAGCTGTCCGTCACGGAACACGGTTGAGATTCCATAAACCGGGATGCCCCTCCTGTCGAGTTCGGAGATATAGTTATACCAGAACTCATACTTGATGAACACAGCGATCGCAGGATTCACCAGATTGATGAATTTCCTGGCGTTTCTTTTAAAATCCAGCGGGAGGTAGAATACATAGTCGGCCTGCGGGTAGTCTTTCCTGATCTCGTAGCCGGAAGGAGAGAAAAAGGTAATCAGCACCTTCCAGTCCTTCCTGAGTTCTCTTATTCTTTCAATCACGGGACGCCCCTGCTCAAATTCCCCGAGAGAGGCGCAATGGAACCAGATGATCTTTTCATCCGGTCTGATTTTATGGCTGATCTGACCGAAGATGTTCACGCGGCCAAACAACCATGTGCGTGCCTTCTTATTGAATAGTGACGAAAATACAATAATGAGGAAGTACAGGTCAAGAACGATCCGGTATAGTAGTTTCATCCTCCAGAATTTGCACCTAATTTAATACAAAAGAAATAATTATGCCGTGACTCCCGTCTTCCGGCCGGTTCATTTTCTATGTTCCTGTTATCTAACATTCTGGTTTTTTTACGTTTCTTACATGTGTATTACCAATATGAAGGTATATTGAAACGGCAGGTTGTCCTATACCTGGGATTACTATCCTTCATTATCTGCGGCCGGGCCCAGGAACCCGGAAGCCTGATCCGCAAGACCATGGTCATAACCGAAGATACAGTGATGATCGACAGCCTCAGTATTATACCGGGATCATTGATCGTGTCAGACCGTACGGGAAACATACTGAATGACACCTTATTTATTATTGATTATCCGAAAGCTCTCCTGGTGTGGAAATATCCTTTTTCCATGCACGGGAAAGAGATACACCTTGTTTACCGCTCCTTCCCCTACCCGTTTTCACAACCACTCTATCATAAAAATAAGACCCTCCTGCTTATTCCCTATGAAAAGAGAACCGACCCGTTCGGAACGCCGGCTGATACAAGGATGAACGGGGGTTTGCTGACCGGTGACCAGCTGGAGAGCCAGGGGAGCCTGCTGAGAGGGATTACCGTTGGTAACAACCAGGATATGTCGGTCAATTCAAGTTTCAACCTGCAACTCTCGGGGAAGATCGGGCCTTCCATAAATATACTGGCCGCTATTACCGATAATTCCATTCCCATTCAACCCGACGGCTATTCCCAACAGATCCAGGATTTTGACAGGGTATTCATTCAACTCAACGGCGAGACCGTCCAGCTGAATTTTGGCGACTTTGAGGTGAGCACCGCAGGTGAAGGATATTTTATGCGACTAAACAAGAAAGTCCAGGGGGGAATGATCCGTCTTGTCACACCGGGAGACAATATGGCACAGTATACGGGAACGCTGAGCGGTGCCGTTTCAAAAGGAAAGTATTCGCGCAACCAGTTCATGGGCCAGGAAGGCAACCAAGGACCCTATAAACTGAAAGGAGACGGGAATGAATTCGTGATCATTGTACTGGCAGGTAGTGAAAGAGTATACATAGACGGGAAATTATTGCGCAGGGGACAGGACAATGATTATGTGATCGATTACAACCTGGCAGAGATCACCTTTACCACACGCCAGCCCGTCACCAAGGATAAACGTATACTGGTGGAATTTGAATACTCGGAAAAGAGCTATGCACGTTTCATGATCACCCAATCGAACACGTTCAGTCTTGAGCGGGGGCGGTTCTGGCTGAACATTTTTTCGGAGCATGACAGCAAGAACCAGAATATACAGCAGGAGCTGAGCCCTGAACAGAAAGAGTTTTTGTCCACCATCGGTGATTCGCTGACCCGGGCTGTCGTACCCAACGTTGAGGAGATCGGGTATACAAACAACCTGGTACTGTATAAGAAGGTTGACACACTGGTGAACAGTATTTATTACCGGGATATATATGTTTATTCCACCCATCCCGACAGTGCAAGATACAAGGTAGGATTCTCCTTTATTGGCGAGAACAGAGGAAATTACCGGCTACTTCTTTCTTCGGCCAACGGCAAAGTATTCGGTTGGGTCGCTCCTGAAAATGGAGTAAGTCAGGGGGACTATGAGCCGGTGGTACAGCTGATCACACCGAAAAAGAAACAGATGGTAACCCTTGGCGGACGTTTTTCAGCAGGACGGGGCCCCGACAGCTTTTTCGAACTGGCCTTGAGCAAAAACGACCTGAATACTTTTTCATCCCTGCATCAGGGCGATAATACAGGAATTGCGGTGAAAGGATGGATCATCCAGGATATCTTGCAGGCCGACACAGCCAACAACCATCTAAGGATCAACTTGTCGTATCAGCTGGTACAAAAGAATTTTGAAGCGGTGGAACGGTACCGTGAAGCAGAATATGAAAGGGACTGGAACGTGCCTGATCTTTTACCCGCCGCTACCGAACATACGGCAGGTGCAGGAGTAAGTTATAGAAAATCTGATCGTGTCTTTCTTTCCTACCGGGCCGAATATCTCGACCGCGGCAATGTCTACAACGGAATGAACCATCGTCTGAACACCCGTCTGAAGTGGTCAGGTTTTCTTCTTGAATCCAACGGGAGCCTGCTGACCAC
>JAXDBV010000328.1:0-2600 GCA_034678415.1 Bacteroidales bacterium | reverse complement strand
CAGCTCTGAAGATTAAAGTAGAAAAAAGGACAGCGCAGCGATGTCCTTTTGTTTTCTACTTTTGTGAAAGAAAAAGAGGGCACACGTGTCCTTTTTCATTTTCTCAAAGAGCTATCTCTGCTATGATAGGGAGGGAGGAGGAACTGGAACAGGAGACTTATCTAAGAGGAGTCGAATCTGATTTGGAACCGCTTGGATAAGAAATCATCGACATCTTTTTGAGATATTCTTTGATTTCGCCATGCTTCGAGCAAGCGGAAGGCGAAGTTTTTGAGAGATCCCAAAGGGGTGGTGATGAGTTTTTCGATCAGGCTGCCTTTGGTGACGAGTTGTGTCATGCAATGGGCAATCTGGAGCATATAGTAAAAGATCTTACTTGTGGTGGTATCTGTGCTATAGGCGTGTTCCAGTTCATATCCTCCCTTTTTCTGGGCATTAAAGCCCTCATTTTCAATTTTCCATCGATCTCTTCCTCCTTGTGTTGCAATGGCAACGGCATTATTGGCCCGAATGGTGAGATTCGTGACCCATTTAAATTTCTTCTGTTGTTCGTCCTCTGTTGTGTCTGTCTCACGACACTGCAAGACATTCAGGGTGTGATCCCGATGGAGAGAATCCTCATAGATAATATCAGTGATCCAGCGGTATTCCTGTTTGATGTTTCGTGCTTTTCCGGTCAAGACAGAGAGTGTCTTTTCGGCTTGTAACTCGGTTAATGCATCAAACTCCTGATTGACTGTTTTGAGATCCTTATCGGTGAGAACGATCATATACTTCCACTGAAAGCGTTCACACAGATCAAAGGTCGGTCCCCCCGCATAGAGTCCATCAAGCGACAGGAGTATTGGTACTTGTGGGAAGCGTCGTTTCAAGCGGTCAGCCAATCGGTAAAAGGCATTCAGTTCACAATCCTGTTTATTGGGTGTGATCTCCTCATTTTCAATGAATTCAGTCATAAGAGAAAAAGCGAACCCATTGGCTGTCACCAGTTTTGCTTCCAGAACGGGGTGATAGTAGAGAGTTTTTCCCTTGCTCGTGCGCGTCAAACAGTGTGGACAATGTCGTTCATTGTAGGTGATCATCCCTGTCCCATCAATCACAACGACATAATATTTTCCCAAAACACGATACGGTGCCAGAACCTTCTTTCGAAAAAGCTTCGAGGCCATTGAACAGATAATCTCCTGGAACTGATCGGGATTGAGCCGGGAAAATGTCTGGCGCAGCGTATCACCATGTGGGCAGTTCTCGATACCAAAGAGGGTCTTATAGGTCGATTTGCTTGAAGCCGTTCTGAGTAAATAGCCGATTTGTCGCCTGGCTTTCAGATGACACATGAACAAGAGGAGAGCGGAGAAGGCGAGGGCTGGAATCGGGTAGGTGATTTTTTTCTGATCACGGGGATCCGTCACATGGTTGAACAGAGGGGGGAAAAGCACCAAAAAAATGGTGCATCGTGGCGATAACTGTCTTGATGAGATTTATTTTTTCTTTCTCTTCTCTGTCAAGAATTCCCTCTGTGCTGCTGACATTTCTGTCATTAATTGCCTGAGTTTTTTTCCTTCGTCGATCCATGCGATAACCTCATTTTTGAGTCGTGGTGGTACATACAAGGACTTCGTTTTCTTTCCTTCCTTCCAGGTCAGAAGAAGGACCGGATGGATGGGTCCTTCTGTCGCACAACGGCATTGTGGATTGCCGCACCGTTTCACTGTCTCCGTCAGGGAGCCTTGCAGAAAGGGCTTAATCTTGCGGATATGTTCCAAGACGGTTTTACCTGTTTTGTTTGTTTCTTTTGGTTTACTCATATAGGTAAGTATATATACTTACCTTATAAAAGTCAATAGTTTATACAAAGGTGCGAAAAAATTTTTTTCATGAGTTAATTTATTTGAAAAAAAACGTTGATCTATGCTGTGCTTTGGGGAATTTCCCGGTGAGAAAAAAGTTCAATCTTCAGAGCTGATGAGGACTGGAATCCCAAAGCTTTCTGTCGGGAAACAGGGTAACCGATAGAGTAGGGTGGGGCGGAGCTGATCCTTATCCAACCCAGTGTTCGATTTTCCCGCACTGGTCCTTCCCAGTTGATTTTATGGGGGCGTATCGGTCCGCTCGACATCTCTGGACAGTATATCGTCAATATCAGGAGTACTTTCTTTTATATTCGGTCGCAGGTGCTCGAATGCTTTCTCGAGCACATCTCACCTGATGGTCCGATCATGCAATATGAGCCTGGCTTGGCCTGGCCCAGCACGGGGCGTGGAGTACCGCAGAGGTGCTCCCTATTTCCTCTGTTTGGGATTGATCCTACTTGACAGGGGGGGCAATTTTCAATATTCTTGTATGATAGGAGAGCATGCAGGTGAAGGTCGAGAAACAAGAGTTGAATAATGCTAGACCTATTGATTGGTCCTGGTCATGAAACAGTTATCGTGGGAGGCAGTGATGAAAAAATCATTCATGGTATTTGTTATTCTCAGTATATTCGGTGGCTGGACCATGTCGGGCAATGTTGAGGCAGCCGGGATCGGGTTTTATCTAAGTAATGGGAGCGGTGATGCGACCTGGGAAAACGATGATAGTGGTGTTGATATTGATGT
>JAXDBV010000327.1:0-3308 GCA_034678415.1 Bacteroidales bacterium | reverse complement strand
GATCCGTTAAAATCGTCAAGCGGAGTTAAACTGGTTGCTTTGGGAACGGTTATCAACCTGATCGAAGGATTGGCAGATGAGACTATGAATTCGATTGACCCGGTTATCGGCTGATTCCGGTAACCCTTCATCGGCATCTCCATATTTGACTGCCCGGAGCAGATCCACACCTCACCTACCATAACATTTTCAAGAACAATGGTGTTCTTTCCCTTTATTTCCATGGTAAAAGGGCCTCCGTAGTCACTGGCTGGAAGAATGATCTTCCATCTTCCGTTTTCCGAGGTTTTGGCCCTGGCAGTGGTTCCCTTAAAGGTAACCCTGATCTTTTCGCCGGGCGAAGCCCACCCCCATACAGGAATGTCTCTGCCCTGCTGAAGCACCATGTTCGAGCTGAAAACCCGGGCCAGTGTTACCTCGGCAGCAGAAGGCAGTGCCATGAAAGCCACCAGTAAAAGGCTAAGACCAATTTTCAGAGGATTGAAATTGAATTTCATATCACGTTTCTTATAGGTTGTGATAATGTTAAGCTTGATACGTCAATATAATGTTTATTCTATTCAAAATGGAATTCTATAACCGTTTTAAACATATAATTGAAACATATTGAGATATTTACACGTATAATAATATATATCCCTTTTTCTCAGCCGGCAACCGGATGGTTCATAAATGGAACTATTCAATTGGTTTTCAATATAATAAATATTTAATATTAGAACCTGAACAAGGTATTCCTGTGCCCGCCGGATGAAGGAGGGGTATAACAGGAGCAAAACACTCTAAACCGGCCATCCTCCGGTTTATCAGTCATACATATCAACGGCACGGCTTCTTCATTGAGCGACAACAGGGACCTCACCTTCATTTTTTATGAACTTGGAGGTACCTGAAATTCTATCATCATAACTCCCGGTTCCGTCATAAACGGAGAACGCCCGATAATTCCTTCCTTTTATTGAGTCAGACGGTCGACACGGTAAAGTTGATGTAATTTATCGAGCAGATCCTGTCCGGCAAGGGATTGAATCATAATTACAGCATCAATTGAGTAAAGTGTTATCTTCATGTGCAACTATCAGTGTGACTCAATAATTCAATACCGGATTTTTATGACAGTCAGTGTTATTAACAACATTCGTTTTCGGATAAGGGATACCAGGTATTTTTTATGGCAAGCTGAGCCGAACTGATTCCAAAGCCATCAAAGAAAAGGGGTATTCCGACTGCCAGTCAAGATAGTGAGTTTTAAAAATGACTGGCAGTCAGAATACATCCATTTTACAATGTAACCGACACTCCTGGTGAGAGGCGGTTTGCTGTCTGGTTTTTCGGGTTTTCATACTTGCTCCCGTCCACATCACCTTTGACCTTAACAACAAAGACATAGGTTTTGGCAGGATCATATTCCGAGTAGGTGTACGTCTCCGGTGCCATCGTCAGGGTTACTTCCTTTGTCTTGCTCAGGTCCATCAATGCAGGTGCGACATAGGTTTTTGAAACATACACCTGTACCACCACCGATACCGGCAATAAAATATCATCCGGAAATGATGATGGCAGGGTCCATGTAAGTACCACCGTATTATCCACCTCTAATGCCTGGAGATTGGACACCGGATCGATGGATTCGCCCGGTTTTGAGTCAATGACTTCATATTCGCTGCAGCCGGCATAAATCAGGATTAAAAAAACCATATTGATATAAAAGAGAATATGTTTCATCGTATTACATTTTATAAGTGTTATAAATAACAACTAATAACCGGGATTTTGAACATAGACACCTTGTGACAGGTTGATCTGGTTCTGGGGTATGGGCAGGTATTCATCCCTTCCGGCGGTAAAGACAGCCACGTTAAACCAGCTCCACCACTGGACTTCCCTGGCAAAGTGAGCATTCATGACATCCTCTGCAATACCCCAGCGGACAAGGTCATAAAACCTTCTTCCCTCGCATGCGGTCTCCAGACGTTTTTCCCAGCGCATAGCGTTGAGGGCAAATGCTTTATCCCATACACAATTCACTCCTGGCTGGTACAGTTCGACATGATAATCAAGCAATGGTGTGTCATCCTTGAAATGCAGCCTGGCAGTGCTGTTGGCTGCTCTCTGCCTCACTTCATTAATGAGGGGCAGGGCTTCATCCTGACGGTTAAGCTGGATAAGAACCTCGGCTTTCATCAGCAATACCTCGGCATAACGCATCTGCGCTTCGTCCGTTGTGGGTGCTGAATAGCTCGGTTTATACTGGTACTCGGCCCAGTCAGGGTGCACCATTTCTTTCATGGAGTTGAAATACCCGTATTGTGCGGGGGTTCTTGCCCCGGTGCTGTCAAACAGGAGGTCGGGGTCGTATTTCCATGGATGGCCGGGAATAGCCACGGTATGGCTTATCCTGGGGTCGAATGTGTTCTGGGCAAAGAATTCGGCTCCTCTTCCATTGATATCCTCCTCGAGGTATGTATCGAAAAGAGGTAACCCGTTGGTTCCTGTTTTGAAGGCATTGACCAGGTCATGGGTTGGCTTGTGGAAATCGCAGCAGGTGAAATGAGGCGCCCATGTGGGTGCGTTCAGAATAACGCCCCAGTTCACCCGTCCGTTAACTGTCCCGTCATCTTTTGAAAATTGTATTGCCCAGACTGTTTCAGGATTAATCCCGTCGTATTGGGGCAGGAAATTATTTCCATAATCTTCTGCCAGCTCGTAAGGGCCGTTGTTGATGATATCATTCAGATATGTCAGGGCGGTGTCAAGCCGTGCCGTGTTCAGGTTCGTCACCTGGTGGTCAGGGCCCTGTTCATAAGCCATCCATAACATTGCATAAGCCGCAAAGGCTTCAGCAGCCCACCGGGTAGGTCTCCCTGCATCTTCCTGCTGATCCGGCAACAGCTCTGCCGCTGCCTTGAAATCATTGTATATATTTCTCCAGATGGAGATATCACTAACCATGCCTGCCGGGTGGTTGGAGACATTTTTATAGTTTTCCAGCAACATATCCTCCCGGATATAAGGGATCCATCTCCATCGTCTTTTCAAATGAGAATACTGGTAGCCCCTCAGAAAGAGTACTTCTCCGAGGCGTTCGTTCTTTTTCGGGTATTCAGATTCATCGATCTTTCTCACAGCATTTAAGGCCACATTGGTTCTTGATAAGGCCAGATAAATGGCATTCCAGGAATCCTCATTTCTTCCCATGGTGGGAGTGGCAAGGGCAAATACTTCCTGGTAATACCAGTTACTCTGGTCAGTGAGTCCACCGCCTCCTTTATAGGCATCGTCAGAACGCATACTCCCGGCGACATGCT
>JAXDBV010000326.1:0-16517 GCA_034678415.1 Bacteroidales bacterium | reverse complement strand
TCGGTCATTTCCGACTGCAATAGTGCGGCGGCCTCGCGGGCTTTATCGGCAAACTGTTCCGTTGTGTCAGCGTGGATGACGGCCCTCGATGCATTTACCAGGAGTCCGCATTGCCGGTTCATTCCGCAGCGGGACACCTCCTGCAGGTTGCCACCCTGGGCTCCCACACCGGGCACAAGGAAGAAATGAGCGGGAACCAGTTTACGTATGTGATCAACCATCTCTGCCCTGGTGGCCCCCACCACATACATCATCCGGTCGGCGCCACCCCAGGTCTGTGATTGCGTAATCACTTTCTCGAAAAGCCGCAGACCGCTGTCGCCTTCAATCATTAACTGGAAATCATCGGCTCCCCTGTTCGATGTGAGAGCCAGTAAGATGACCCATTTACCGGAGTACTCAAGGAAAGGCGATACCGAGTCTTCACCCATATAGGGTGCGACGGTAACCGCATCAAAATCAAAGCCTGAAACACTACTTTCAAAAAAGGCAGCGGCGTATTTTTTAGAGGTGTTGCCGATATCACCCCTCTTGGCATCGGCAATAAGAAATATATCCGGATAATGCTGGCGGATATACCTCACTGTTTTCAGAAGGCTTTCCCAGCCTTTCACTCCCCGGCACTCATAGAAGGCCAGGTTCGGTTTGTATGCCACGGCATAAGCGGCCGTTGCATCCACAATGGCCCGGTTAAACGCATATACCGGGTCACCGTCTGTCGCAAGATGAGGAGGGATCCGCGAGGGATCAGGATCCAGGCCCACGCAAAGGAAGCTTTTTTTCTTCCTGATGTTCTCAAATAGTTGCGCTGCATCCATAAGGGTACATTTATTCGTTAGCCTTCAGCCGTTCGGCATTTTCAGCCATCTGCAGTTTGTCGATCAATTCATCGATATTCCCGTTCAGTATGGACTGAAGGTTGTACATGGTATAATTGATCCTGTGATCGGTCACTCTTCCCTGAGGATAGTTATAGGTTCTGATCTTTGCCGAACGGTCGCCGGTAGATACCATGGTCTTTCTCTTTCGTGCAATCTCTTCCATCCTGCGCTGGTATTCGATGTCGTAGAGGCGGGTACGTAATTCCTTCAGGGCCTTTTCGTAGTTCTTGATCTGTGATTTCTCATCCTGGCAGGTAACCACAATCCCTGTGGGGATATGGGTAAGGCGGATGGCAGAATAGGTCGTGTTGACCGATTGTCCGCCCGGCCCTGATGAACAGAAGGTGTCGCGCCGTATCTCATCCGATTTGATCTCAACATCGAACTCATCGGCTTCGGGAAGGACAACGACGGAAGCGGCCGAGGTATGGATTCGTCCCTGGCTCTCGGTTACCGGCACCCTCTGCACCCTGTGCACCCCCGATTCATATTTCAGTATCCCGTAGGCTCCTTCACCGATCACATTCATCGTGATCTCTTTATACCCTCCCATGGTTCCTTCTGTCACCCGTGTGATTTCTATTCTCCATTTCCGGTATTCACAGAATTTTGTGTACATCCTGACCAGGTCACCGGCAAAGAGGCTGGCCTCATCGCCTCCCGTGCCAGCCCGTATCTCAAGGATGGCGTTCTTGTCGTCCTCCGGATCGGCCGGAAGAAGCAACAGCTTGATACGCTCCTCCATCTCGACCGACCGGGCTGTCAGCTCTTCGATCTCCGCTTTGGCCATCTCACGCATCTCCTCATCCTTATCTCCGGAAAGGATTTCCTTTGCCGTTCTCAGGTTACTGAGAATATTTTTATATTGTTCATAGGCCTCCACCACCGGCTCCAGATCCTTGTATTCCTTGTTCAGCTTGATGAATCTCTTCATGTCCGATGTAATGCCGGACTCCGAGATCTGACGTGATACTTCCTGGAATCGGGTCTTGACACCCTCCAGTTTCCTGAGAATCAGATTATCCTCCATGGAGATTATACATTGACCTGCAAAGATATCAATAAATAAACATCAGGTGTTCCGCTGAAATGGCAAAAATCAGGTGTAAGAATACTGGCCTGCCTCAGAACGAATGATCAGTTCCCTGCTCCTGCTTCTTTCACAATGGCCGATAACCTTTGCATCCACCCGGAACGATTGCGCTATGGAGATGATCCTCTCCGCATGTTTCTCCGGAAGATATATCTCAAGCCGGTGCCCCATGTTGAAAACCCTGAACATCTCCTCCCAGGGGGTTCCCGACAGGTCGCGGATCAGCGTAAACAGTGGCGGTATCGGAAAGAGGTTATCTTTAATCACCCTCAGCTCATTAATAAAATGGAGGATCTTTGTTTGTCCGCCTCCGGAACAATGTACCATTCCGTGGATTTCTTTTCGTAATTCGGCAAGCACCCTGTTCATAACGGGAGCATAAGTCCTGGTGGGACAAAGAACCAGCTTGCCGGCATTCAATCCTGTTCCTTCAACAGCATCCAGTATTCCGTACCTGCCCGAGTAAACCAGGTCGGCGGGAATACCGGGATCGAAGCTCTCGGGATACAGCCCTGCCAGCCGGTGATGGAAGATATCGTGCCTGGCAGAGGTAAGACCGTTGCTTCCAATGCCACTGTTGTATTCCTTCTCATAGCTTGACTGGCCGTATGAGCACAAGCCCACGATCACGTCGCCGTGCACGATATGGTCATTGGAGACAACATCGTCACGTGACATCCGCGTGACAGCCGTACAATCGACTACAATGGTTCTCACCAGATCACCGATGTCGGCGGTCTCTCCTCCCGTGCTGTAAATCTTCACACCATGTTCGTGCATGGACCGGAGGAACTCCTCAACCCCTTCGATAAGAGCGGCAATAACTTCCCCGGAAATCATTCCCCGGTTCCTTCCAATGGTGGTTGATATCAGTATATTCCCTGATGCTCCAACGCACAACAAATCGTCGATGTTCATCACGATTGCATCCTGGGCAATACCTTTCCATACTGACAGGTCACCCGTTTCTTTCCAGTACACATATGCCAGGGAGGACTTTGTTCCGGCTCCGTCGGCATGCATCACCACGCAATGATCATTACTTCCTTCCAGATAATCAGGAATAATCTTACAAAATGCCTTCGGGAATAATCCCTTATCCAGGCGGTGTATCGCGTTATGAACATCCTCTTTTGTTGATGAAACGCCTCTTCTTGAATACTTACCGTTATTCATTAATAACAGGATGAATTAGTTCTCAAAGGCTAAAGGTAGAAAGAAAGAATGGCAATAGAAAAAGGAGACGACAGCCGTGATTGTTTCCGCTTATTGTTGTCCGTAACCGGTTGACAACACCTGGAATTCTGTTCTCCTGTTCATCTGGTGGGCTGTCTCCCTTTGTTCGATATCCGCCAGTGATTCAATGAAGGATTCGTTGAGCACCGTTCCTTCCGGCAGGAAAGGATATTCTTCATGGATTTTCCTCGTCACCATCTTGGGGGATGATTCACCGTACCCCCTGGCGCGCAGCCGTTCGGACGCAATTCCTTTTTCTATAAGATAATCCACCACCGATTGTGCCCTTTTCTGCGATAGTTCAAGGTTAAATTCTTCCGTGTCGCGTGAGTCGGTATGCGACATGATTTCGATGATGATATTGGGATTATCGTTCAGTGTCTCAACGAGCCTGTCGAGCGATACCATGGCTTCAGGCCGCAGGTCCCAGCGTGCAAAGTCATAAAACACGTTACTGTGCGAAAGTTCGATTGGTTTGGCGATAGATGAGAGGAGGATGGTCATCCTGAAGTCACGGCTCTGCTCCTGCCCTTTGGTGGTCTCGCGTCCCTTACCGTTGAGGTATCCTTCCCGTGAGGCAAGTAACACATAATCGGTGGCAGGTTTGTGGGTGAAGCGGAACGTTCCGTCGGCAGCCGTTTCGGTTTCCATGGTCAGTCCGTCGCTGCCAACCAACCGCACCGTTGCCCCCGGCAACACCTCTTCCGTCTTTTCATCCCTCACGGTACCGATGATGTTGAATCTCAATGGGGGGAAGAGGAAGGAATAGATATCGTCATTTCCTCTCCCTTTCCTGGAAGAGCTGAAGAAACCCCGGTCCTCGCCGGGAATAAATGAGATACCGAAATCATCGGCAAAGGAGTTTATGGGTGCCCGCAGGTTTTCTACTGTCCAGGCTCCGCGTTCATCCTGTGTAGCCTTGAAGACGTCAAGTCCGCCCATACCTATATGACCATCGGAGGAGAAATAGAGCGTTCCGTCGGAACGCACGTACGGAAACACTTCATCACCGGGGGTATTGATGGATTCACCCATATTCACGGGTTGCCCCCATTCCCCTGAGGCATCACTACGCGTTATCTTCCACAGGTCTTTTCCTCCAAATCCTCCATCCATATCGGAAGTGAAATAGAGCGTTAACTCGTCAGGCGACAAGGCCGGATGGGCAACCACCAGGCTGTCATCTCCAACGGGTATGGCTTTGGGACTGCCCCATTCCTCCCTTTCCTTCACGGAATAGTATATCTGGCAGCCCATCTTCTTTCGTTTGGTCACCAGGCAGCGGGTAAAATACATGGTATTGTAAGCCCGGTCGAATGTGATCACCCCTTCATCGTATTCGCTGTTGACAGCACCTTCCACGGGGACGGGCACAGACCATTTTCCTTTCCTGTCGAGGCTGGACCAAAAAATATCGGTATAGCTCTCGCCGGTAACCCCATGGGTTTTGTTCCCCTGTGCTTCCTTCCTTGATGAGGTAAAGTACACTTCTGTTCCCTCGTCGTTGGCCAGGACAGGGCTAAAATCACTCTCCCGCGAGTTAAAGGATCTCATTTCCTCCACAACGTATCCCACCGGTGCATCGATCCATTCGAGGGCTTTGTCACAGGAATAGATACCCTCATCACCCCTGGGATCGTCGGGCACGGCTTGTTTGAAGCGCCGGTACTCGGCCACCGCCTCAGCGTACTTCTGGTTTGATTTCAGGGCATCCGCCAGGTAAAGGATCGCCAGCGGGTTGGTATACCCACGCCGTATAGCTTTCTTATACCATAGCTCCGCCTGCTCATTCAGGTTTGTTAAACGGTAACAGTCGGCAATTCTGCAGGTGATCTCCGACTTCAGATCAGCATCCTTGACGGCTGTGTACGCATTCTTGTACAGGTCAACAGCAATATAATATTCCCCTGCCTGGAAGGCTCTCTCGGCCCTGTCCAGCTTCTTTTTCTGAGGGAAGAGGAGGAGGGGGCAGAAAAAGAAAAGGAACAGGGAAAGAAAAATACTGCTTCGTCCCATACCCATGAGTTAAGAACGTAAAAGTAACTATTTTTCAACGTAACGAAAAAAAGAAGTCGTAAGTATACCGGCAGGAAAAAACCTACCGGGTAAACAGGAGCTCCCTGTATTTAGGCAACGACCAGTACTCATTATCCACGATCAGTTCGAGCTTGTCGATATGTTCGCGGATATCATTGAGGTAAGGCCTGACGTTCTTTTCATACTCGAACGCCCGTTTTTTTATATCGCTAATCCTGTTGGCCACTCTGCGGGCATCAATCATCTCATGCACCTTTCTTTTGATGCTGGATATATGGTTGGAAATCTCGCGGATCAGTTCCTTTCGTGCGGCTGTCAGTTCATTGTATTCCTTTTCCGGAAACACCTCCTTCATTCCACGGACATTGTCCAGTAACACATTCTGGTACCGGATACATGTGGGCACGATATGGTTAATGGCCAGATCGCCCAGTACCCTGGCTTCGATCTGCACCTTTTTGACAAATTTCTCAAATTCCACCTCCACCCTGGCTTCCAGTTCCTTCTCGGTGAAGATCCCGTGTCCCACCAGCACTTTTTTAGATTCCCCCGTGAGGTATTTCGTGAGTGATTCGGGCACCGACACAATATTTGTGAGCCCTCGCCTTGCCGCCTCCTTTTTCCAGTTATCGCTGTAGTTATCCCCTTCAAACCGTATGGTTTCCGATTCCACAATGAATTTTTTCAGCACCTGGAAGATCGCCTCATCCTTTTTCACACCTTTGCTGATGAGAACTTCGGTATCGTTCCTGAACTGTTTGAGCTGGGAGGCGACCACGGTATTGAGTACGATCATTGGGGCGGCACAATTAGCCGATGATCCCACGGCACGGAACTCAAACCGGTTACCGGTGAAAGCAAAGGGTGAAGTGCGGTTTCTGTCGGTATTATCCAGAAGTATCTCCGGAATCTTGCCAATCCCCAGCTTGAGCTCTGTTTTCTCGTCTGGCGTCATTTTCTTGTCCGACACCTTTTCCACGATTTCGTCCAGCACCGATGATATCTGTCTTCCAAGGAACACGGAGATGATAGCGGGTGGGGCCTCGTTGGCGCCCAGCCGGTGAATATTGTTGGTAGTGAGGATGCTGGCCCTGATAAGGTCCTGGTTCTGATAAAGGCCACGCAGCACGCACACCACAAAGGTCAGAAACTGCAGGTTGCTTTTGGGATTCTTCCCGGGGGAGAAAAGGTTCACTCCCGTATTGGTCATCAGCGACCAGTTGCTGTGCTTGCCTGAACCGTTAATCCCCGCAAAGGGTTTCTCATGAAACAGAACCCTGAAATGGTGTTTGCGGGCAATGCGTTTCATCAGATCCATCACCAGCTGGTTATGATCATTCGCCAGGTTGATCTCCTCAAAGATGGGTGCACATTCAAACTGGTTGGGAGCCACCTCGTTATGACGTGTTCTGACCGGTATGCCCAGTTTGTGCGCTTCGATCTCAAACTCCCGTATAAATGATTTCACCCTGTCGGGAATGGAACTGAAATAATGATCTTCCAGTTGCTGATCCTTTGACGACTGATGCCCCATAAGCGTTCTTTCAGTAAGTATCAGGTCGGGGCGTGCCTCGGCGAGGGCGTCATCAACAAGGAAATATTCCTGTTCCCAGCCCAGAGTGGGAATCACTTTCTTTACCTCCTTGTCGAAGTATTGGCATATTTCGACCGCTGCCTTGTCAATAACCGATATGGCTTTTAACAGGGGGGTTTTATAATCCAGGGCTTCGCCGGTATAGGAAACAAAGACCGTGGGGATACAAAGCGTATTGTCAATGAGGAAGGCGGGAGACGACACGTCCCAGGCAGTATATCCCCTGGCTTCGAAGGTGTTGCGTATGCCGCCGCTGGGAAAGCTTGACGCATCGGGCTCCTGCTGCGCCAGCAGCCGGCCGGAGAAATTTTCCACCAGACCGCCGTAATCACCAAATTCAACGAAGGCATCATGCTTCTCGGCGGTGCCGTCCGTCAACGGGTGAAACCAGTGTGTATAATGCGTCGCCCCGTTCTCAATAGCCCATGCTTTCATACCAATAGCCACTTCATCGGCCATTTTCCTGTCAATGGGGGTCGCTTCATCAATGGCCTTGCATACGGCCCTGTATCCTTCGCGTGACAGATATTTTTCCATCTTGCGCTTGTCAAATACCTTGTCGCCGAAATAATCAGAAATCCTGTTGGAGGGATAGTTCACCTCAAGCGGTTTCCTGTTCATCACCTCCTGTAGTGCTTTAAAACGTAATTCTGCCATAAACTTTAAAATTTCGCGAAATATATATATAATTTTAATATACCCCCATTATTTTTGGGGGGTATTTTAAAAAAATGCAATATTTTTCCTGTAACCCCCGTATAATAATAGGGGGTCATCATAATATTTAGTATTTTACCTCCACGAACCCCTTGGTTTTAAAAACAAGAATGCCTGTGGATGAACCGCGGGCCTGAAGCATCTTCCAGTGTAAAGCATGGAATTGTTGTTTCCGGGTGACTGTGGCGGAGGAACCGCTCAAAAGGTATACCGCCCTTATACTGGCAAATGGGCAGCATTCCAGGTTGGTCAGGTATGAAATTCCTTAAAAAAGGAGAAGAACAGGGGAATGGTTTCTATTCCTTTGTAGAAATGCTGCAATGGATAGTTCTCGTTGGGCGAATGGATAGCATCGGTGTCGAGGCCGAAGCCGAGGAGTATGCTTTTCACCCCAAGTTCTTTCTCGAACACGGATATAACAGGTATGCTGCCGCCGCTGCGTACGGGTATGGGTTTCTTCCCGAAGGTAACTTCGAGGGCACGGCTGGCTGCACGGTAGGCGGGTATATCGAGGGGCGATATATAACCCTCCCCGCCATGAAGGCTTTCCACTTTCACACGCACCCCGTCGGGTGCAATGCTCATGAAATAATCCTCGAACAGCTTATCGATCTTTTTTGATCTCTGGTTAGGTACCAGGCGCATGCTGATCTTGGCACAGGCCCTGGCAGGCAGGATGGTTTTGGCCCCTTCACCCGTATATCCTCCCCAGATGCCGTTAATATCCAGTGACGGACGCATACCTATCCGTTCCAGGGTGGTATATCCTTTTTCTCCCGTCTCCTGATCGATCCCAATAGACCGTTTAAATTCATCCGGGTTAAAAGGTCGACGGGCCAGTTCGCCCCTTTCCTCCACGTCTGTCTCCACCACGTCGTCGTAAAATCCGGGGATGGTGATACGGTTGTTCTCATCAAGGAGGGAAGTGATCATTCTGCAGAGTGCTATTGCGGGATTTGTCACGGCGCCACCGTACAATCCCGAGTGAAGGTCACGGTTCGGGCCCGTCACTTCAACCTGCAGGTAGCTCAGACCCCTGAGCCCGACGGTGATCGACGGCACATCGCTGGCCACCATGGTGGTATCGGAGACGAGGATCACATCGCAGGCGAGCATCTCACGGTGATCGTGGCAGAATTTCCCCAGGTTGGGTGAGCCTACCTCTTCCTCCCCTTCGATCATGAACTTAATATTGCACGGCAATTTACCTGTCTTCATCATCAGTTCAAAGGCTTTCAGGTGCATGAAGAGTTGTCCTTTATCGTCGTCGGCGCCGCGGGCATAGATTTTCCCATCGCGTATCTCGGGTTCGAAGGGAGGGGATTTCCACTGGTCAACCGGATCGACGGGCTGCACGTCATAATGACCGTAGACCAGTACGGCAGGTAAAGCCGGATCGATGATTTTTTCGGCATACACCACCGGATGCCCGCTGGTCTCCATCACCTCGGCCTTGTCGGCACCGTTCTCAAGCAACAGGCTTGAGAGAAAGCCTGCCGCCCGAATCATATCAGGTTTATGATCCTGAAGCGAACTGACGGACGGTATTCTGAGGAAGCGGAACAGCTCCTCAAGGAAACGATCCTTGTTTTTCTCGATATAGTCTTTAATATACTTCATGACACATTTATTTTCAGGGATTACGGATGCTGTTCCTGGTCATTTTCATATGTACCGACTCCAGTGTCCTGTACCATTTCTTTCCGAATTTTCTTTCCAGTGCGGTTTTAACGAACCGATAGACAGGCATGTTCTGGTCATTGCCCCCGGCCCTGGCCGGTTCACAGATATCCCATTGTTCATAGTTCACAGCGATGAAATCGGGATACTTTTTAAGACGCAGGGGATAGAGGTGGCAGGAAAGCGGTTTAGGGTATGATGTATTACCTGCCAGGTAAGCATTTTGGATGCCACAGCGGGCTATATTGTCTTCGTACACCACAAAGGCACATTCCTTTCCCCCGATGAGGGGTGTCACATAATCCTTATCGCGATCGATAACATGGCTTCCCAGCCGACGTATTGTTGCGACTCCTTCAGGCCGGAGGAAAGGCAGGATCATTTCGAGTTCTTTTTCCAGCCACAGGATCTCTTCCGGTTCGAGGGGCGCTCCCGAGTCACCTCTCACACAGCATTCCCCCCTGCATTTTTTCAGATCGCATGAGAATTTCTTCTCAATAACATCCAGGCTGATAATGGCATCGGCGATCTGCAGCATAGGCATGTAAGAATTAATGTACAAGCACCTTACCCGTCATCTCAGGAGGGATATCAATCCCCATGATGGTGAGAATGGTAGGAGCCATATCGGCAAGGATTCCCGGCTCCACCGATTTATACTGGTCGGATACGAGGATGAAGGGAACGGGGTTCAGGGAATGAGCGGTATTAGGCGTTCCGTCGGGGTTGATCGTATAATCCGCATTGCCATGGTCGGCGATGATCAGTGGCACGTACCCGTTTTCAAGGGCCGTTTCAACCACGGCACGGAGGCATTTGTCGACCGTCTCTAGGGCGGTGAGTATGGCGCTGTATACTCCAGTATGACCCACCATATCGCCATTGGCGAAATTAAGGCAGACAAAGTCGGCCTCTCTTTTTTTGAGCTCGGCCACCATGGCGTCTTTCACTTCGGGTGCACTCATCTCCGGCTTCAGGTCATAGGTGGCAATCCTGGGTGACGGGATAAGTATTCGTTTCTCGTTCTCATATTCCTCTTCCCGTCCTCCCGAGAAGAAGAAGGTGACATGTGCATACTTCTCGGTCTCGGCAATACGTATCTGATGCAGTCCGTTTTTGGAGATGATCTCACCCAGGGTGTTTTCCACGTTTTGTTTATCATAGACCACTTTTACTCCCTTGAACGTATCATCATACCGGGTCATGGTAAGGTAGTAGAGGGGGATGATTTTCATGCCGTATTCGGGGAAGTCTTTCTGAGTAAGGGCGATTGTGATTTCACGCAGGCGGTCGGTTCTGAAGTTAAAGCACATGACCACATCGCCTTCACGTATGGTACCGAGTGGTTCGCCTTTCTCATCCACGCACACAATGGGTTTTATGAACTCATCGGTCACATTCGCGTCATATGATTCCTGTATGGCACGAAGCATATCGGTGGTTTTTTTTCCGGTACCGTGTACCATCAGATCATAGCCCTGACGGATGCGTTCCCATCGTTTATCCCGGTCCATGGTATAGTATCTTCCGGTGAGGGAGGCTATAACGCCGTTGGATGTTTTGAGGTGTTCCTGAAGGCTTTTCACATAACCTAGGCCGCTGCGGGGATCGGTGTCGCGGCCGTCCGTAAGGGCATGGATGAACACCTTCTCCAGGCCGTAATCGCGGGTCATATCACAGAGTTTGTACAGGTGCGTATCCATGGAATGCACACCGCCGGGCGACACGAGGCCGATGAAATGTACGGCTTTGCCGTTCTGTTTGGCATAACTAAAAGCTTCCTTCAGTTCATTATTATCCACGATCGTATTTTCGCGTATGGCCTTATTGATCCTCACCAGGTCCTGGTAAACGATCCTTCCTGCACCTATATTCAGATGTCCTACCTCTGAATTACCCATCTGCCCGTCGGGCAAACCTACATTTTCGCCGCTGGTGAGAAGGTATTTATTGGGGTACCTTGCCAGCAGCGAATCCATGAAGGGTGTGTTGGCGTGGTAGATGGCATCGGATCGTGATTTATCGCCGATGCCCCATCCGTCAAGTATTATGAGTATAACACGGTTTTTCATTTGTCAATCAATAACGCAATCTATATTAATTAATCGTAAAACCCCGGGTCTTTTTCAAGAAACACTTTTATCTCAATAAATTTCCGTCGATTTTTGTACAGGTACTCAATCCAATAACCCCTGGTGAATGTGGCCTTCAGTTTCTCATGTTCAGGCATCTCTTCCGGCGGAGCAGTAATCGTTTCATTAACAATACGGGTAGCAATAAGTTCAATCGTGTCATTGGGGAAGAATCGGCGTTCGGTTGTTTCCTCAGAGGCCATGAACAGGGGCAGCGCCTTTCCATTGGTCCAGAGTCGTTCAAGGCTGAGGTTGTCCGAACTGTCATATACCACCATCCTGATAATGTATCTTACCCCTCCGGGGGTTTCTTTCCTGCCGCTGTAAAACCGTTCCGATTCAGCGTGAAGAATCGCCGGTTCATGCCTTGACCTGCAAGGGATGACAAGAAAAAGTGCCAACAGTATTGTCAGTTTGTTCATAAGACACAACCTGAGTGCACAAAGTTATTTTTTTTGCGGTAATTTAACGGTCGATTAAAAAATTTAAGGAATATACCGGTACTGCCACGGCAGCTGTCAAGCAGCGTGCCTGGTCTATTCCAGGACTGATGCAATGAGGGTTTTCTGTTCCCGGATATCGGTGATGATGATGCTGGCCTGCATGTAATATGACTCTCTTTCCCGGAGGGAATGAATGATATATTCCTTCAGCTGATGATCATCAAGGTGTGCGATCAATGGCCTGGCGTGTTTCACTTTTCTCAGCCTCCGGAACAGCTGGTGGGGATCAACTTTAAGGTATACGGTTACGGCCGACTGGTTCATCCGTTGCATGTTATCGAAGAAGCAGGGGGTACCTCCGCCTGCCGCCACAATTGTTTTATCGGTCCCCAGTATCTTCAGCAGTTCCTCGCGTTCCACCTGTCTGAAATACCCTTCTCCCTTTGTTTCGAATATCTGGCGGACAGACATGCCCTGACGTTTCTCGATGAGCTTATCCAGGTCAACGTAATCATACCCGTATTCATAGGCCAGCATTTTCGCGATGACGGATTTTCCGCATCCCATATAACCGATGAAGATAACCTGGCTCATGTCACTAGGATAAGTAAAACCGGCGGTCAGAGTTCCAGTTTCATCTGTGTTGAGTTGAGGGGTTTCCCTTGTTTATTATCCGTCCGGTGAATATTTTCCGGTTCCTCTTCTTCCGTGTGTTCACCGGGGACCGTTGTCTCATGCTTCATCACCGGTTCCAGTTCCTGGATATTATCCACGACGCGGTTGGTCAGGCGTTTCCCTCGCGCCTTAAAGCTTTTAACCCCGATAAATTCGGCCACCTCAATTATTTCTGGTTCACGGGCTTTGTTCTTTCCACCGAAGCGCACTTCGAGCCGCGGGTATTCAACCTCCATCAGCGACACGAGCCGGTTCTCCGGATGGCTGCCGATGAAACCGAGAGGCCGGGTGGTCGGTTCGATTACAAACCTCTTGACATAATAATATTCTTGCCCGGCATCGTAATACACGGCTGAGAACACCTTGTTCTCCCTGTATTTTTCAATCAATAGAAGGTCGTCCTCGTAATGGTTTGACAGGTCGAAGTTTGACAATCTGAAAGTACCCGATTTGGTGATAACGAGGATTTTATCGTCGGCCGAGAATTCACCCAGCAGTTGTCCATGCCCGTCGGTATTGAGACGCAGGATAGTCTCATCGAACCATATGTTGGTCCCGCCGAGAGTTGACACACCTTTCTCTTTCATGATGATGCGCTGGACGGGGTAGCGGGTAAGGATGTTACCGACCGAATTGCGTCCCTTGACAGCCATCTGGCTGAAGTCGTAATCAAACACTGGATTTTTGAGGCGCGGCCTTGGTTTTAGCGTCACCTGCACCACTTCGGCTTCACCGTTGGGGTTGGCGCTCAGGTACAGGACGCGTGAACCTTCAGTGCCCCGTGTAAAATTATATTCTTTATCCCTGGTGATCCCTGTCACGGGTGCCCTTTTCACCATCACTTTACCTGATTTCCCGTCACGGTAGATCACGTTGTAGATGGTACGGTCATCGTTTTTCCTGAATACGGCAATATGAATGATGTTTTTACCAACGAACTGTTTCTCGGATACGCGGGTTACCATGTATGATCCGTCTTCCCTGATCACGATGATATCATCTATATCCGAGCATTCACAGACATAGTCATCCTTCTTAAGCCCCGTGCCGGCGAAGCCTTCTTTCCAGTTCACATACAGCTTCTCATTCTTCACGGCCACCTTTGTGGCTACGATGGTGTCAAAACTCCGTATCTCGGTGAGCCTTTCTTTTCCCAGTCCATACTTTTTCCTGATTTGCCTGAAGTAGTTGATGGCAAAAGATATCAGGTTGTTCAGGTGGTTTTGTACCTCTTCCAGTTCCACCTCCAGGCTTTTCATCCTCTCATCCACCTTGTTCAGGTCGTACTTTGATATTCGTTTTATTTTGATCTCGGTAAGCCTGACAATGTCATCCGTGGTGATCGGCCTGTAGAATTGTTTTTTGAACGGTGTAAGTCCTTTGTCGATGGTGCTGATCACGGCTTCCCATGTTTCACATTTCTCTATGCGGATGTAAATCCTGTTCTGGATAAAGATCTTTTCGAGGGAAGTCATCAGTATTTCCTCCATCAGTTCGGCCCGTCGTATCTCAAGTTCCTGTTTGAGCAGTTGAACTGTCCGGTCGGTTGTTATTCGGAGTATTTCACTGACTCCCAGGAAACGCGGTTTGTCATCCTGTATCACACATGCGTTGGGAGAGATGGAAGTTTCACAGTCGGTAAAAGCAAAGAGGGCGTCGATGGTATTGTCGGGCGAGACGCCGGGGGCAAGGTGGATGATAATCTCCACATCCCTGGCCGTGTTATCGTCAATCTTTTTGATCTTTATCTTACCCCTCTCATTGGCTTTAACGATGGAATCGATGAGGGTTATGGTGGTTTTTCCGAACGGCAGTTCAGTGATGGCCAGTGTTCGGTTATCGATCTTGCTGATCCTGGCTCTCACCCTGACCAGTCCGCCCCTCTCACCGTCGTTATAGCGTGTCACATCGACCAGTCCACCGGTTGGAAAGTCGGGATAGAGCTCGAACGGTTTATTTCTCAGGTAGAGGATAGCGGCATCGATCAGTTCGTTAAAGTTATGTGGCAGGATCTTTGATGCCAGTCCCACCGCTATTCCTTCCACACCCAGGGCAAGGAGGAGAGGAAATTTGACGGGGAGTGTTACGGGCTCCCTGTTGCGTCCGTCATAGGATGGTTTCCACTGTGTGGTTTTGGGATTAAAAACTACTTCCAGGGCAAACTTTGAGAGGCGTGCTTCGATATAACGGGGAGCGGCTGCCTCATCCCCCGTGAGTATATTGCCCCAGTTGCCCTGGGTATCGATCAGGAGGTCTTTCTGTCCCAGTTGCACAAGTGCTTCACCAATAGACACATCGCCGTGTGGATGGTACTGCATGGTATGACCGATGATGTTGGCCACCTTGTTATAACGCCCGTCATCCAGGCTTTTCATGGCATGAAGTATACGGCGCTGCACGGGCTTCAGGCCGTCATGTATATGGGGCACCGCCCGCTCGAGAATGACATACGAGGCATAATCGAGGAACCAGTCCTTGTACAATCCGGAAAGCTGGGTAACCTTCAGAAGTTCTTCACCCGAACCCTCCGCTGATGAACCTTCCGGTACCGCTTCCGGATCAAGGTCAAAAGCGTTCATGTCATGCGTATCGGTCATCATCCTGAACCATTATACACGATGAATACAATTGTCAGACACCGGCAAACTCTTCCATCCGCAGGTTTTCAATAATGAATTCCTGCCTCTCTGGAGTATTTTTACCCATGTAGAAGGAGAGCATTTCGGTATACATATCCTCCTTTTTAAGGTGAATAGGTTCAAGCCTCATTTCCTTGCCGATGAAGTATTTAAATTCGTCAGGAGAGATCTCGCCCAGGCCTTTGAACCGTGTGATCTCAGCATGAGTTCCGAGTTTATTGATGGCTTTGGTTTTTTCCATCTCGCTGTAGCAGTAGATGGTCTGCTGTTTATTTCTCACGCGGAACAAGGGGGTTTGAAGGATATACAGATGTCCGTGTTTGATCAGGTCAGGGAAAAACTGGAGGAAAAAAGTGATGAGGAGGAGGCGTATGTGCATACCGTCAACATCGGCATCGGTGGCGATCACCACGTTGTTGTAGCGCAGATCTTCAATTCCTTCCTCGATATTGAGGGCAGCCAGGAGAAGGCTGAACTCCTCGTTCTCATACATGATCCGTTTATTGATGCCGTAGGTATTGAGGGGTTTGCCTTTAAGGCTGAACACGGCCTGTGTTTCCACATCCCTCGACTTGGTGATGGATCCGCTGGCCGAGTCGCCCTCGGTAATGAAGATGGTTGACTCCAGCCGCCGTTCATCCATGGAGTTATAATGTATACGGCAATCGCGCAACTTGCGGTTGTGCAGGCTCACCTTTTTGGCGCGTTCACGGGCCAGCTTCTGTATGCCCGATATCGCCTTTCTCTCCTTCTCCGATTCAAGGATTTTCTTCAGCAGAATATCAGCTACCGAGGGGTTTTTATGAAGAAAATCATCCAGGTATTTCTTCATAAAGTCGTGGATGAAATTTCTCACCGAAGGTCCGTCTGGAGACATATCCTTTGAGCCCAGCTTTGTTTTGGTCTGTGATTCAAACACCGGTTCCTCGACCTTGATGCTGATGGCTGCCACGATGGAAGCCCGTATGTCGGACGGGTCATAGTCTTTTTTATAGAACTCGCGAATGGTTTTGACCAGCGCCTCACGGAAGGCAACAAGGTGTGTTCCTCCCTGGGTGGTATGCTGGCCGTTCACAAAGCTGTAATACTCCTCACCATATTGACTGGTGTGGGTAAACGCCACTTCAATATCGGTGTTCTTCAGGTGTATGATGGGATACAGTCTTTCGGAGCTCATCTTTTCCTCGAGCAGGTCAAGAAGACCGTTCTTGACTGGAACACTTCTCCATTCAGGGTGATCTTCAAACCAGCGTTGAGGAAGGTGTAGTTTCTCACCAGCGACTGCACATATTCCAGCATGTAATGGTAATTGCCGAACATGCTTTTATCGGGCACAAAAGACACCAGGACTCCATCCTGTTCACCGGCAGGCTGCAGTTTTTGTTCGGCA
>JAXDBV010000325.1:0-15367 GCA_034678415.1 Bacteroidales bacterium | reverse complement strand
ATATACGGTTCCCGACAAAGTAGGTCTGATGATCTGCCTTGCGCGAGGTGATCCAGGTGATAATGAAGAGGATTATGGTATAAACCAGGAAAATGCTCAGGATTAGAAATGGTGTCATAATAATTATAGTTGTACCGGATGGTCAATCTGCCAATCCAGCGCAAGAATAATAAAAACAATCCACACAAAAAAAATTGGTAATAGTGCCAGCCCTTATTAATTTTGAGAGTTTTATCATCAGAGAGGGACCCATGAATCTGTTGAAATATCCGTCACGACTGCTCGAAGATGCGGTGAATGAGTTTGCCAGGCTTCCCGGTATCGGAAGAAAGACAGCACTGAGGCTGGTGCTTCACCTTCTCAGGGCTGAGAAGGAGGAGGTGCGCCGTTTCGGCACCACACTCATCCGGCTGAGGGAGGAGATCAGACACTGCTCGGGTTGCAACAACATTTCGGATACCGAGGTTTGCAACATATGTGCGGATCCCAAACGCGACCATTCCACCATATGTATTGTAGAAAACATACGGGATGTGATGTCAATAGAAAATACGCAGCAGTACCACGGCATTTACCATGTGCTGGGTGGGATCATTTCCCCGATGGACGGAATCGGGCCGGCCGATCTGGAAACAAATAAGCTGGAAGAGAAACTGAAACAGGGAGGGGTGAAAGAGCTGATTTTTGCCTTCAGTACCACCATGGAAGGTGACACCACCAATTTTTATCTCTTTCGCAAGTTCCAGCCCTATGCGGTGGTGATCAGCACCCTTGCCCGCGGAGTATCGGTTGGCGATGAGCTCGAATATACGGATGAGGTTACCCTCGGCCGCTCCATTATCAACCGCCAGCCATTCGAAGGCACATTATAACCGCCCTCATTTAATGTACCACCCTTCTCCCCCGCCCGGATGATCCGTGGTTCCGTAAACTATTATATAACACCCGGGCTTTTTTGGCAATAAGACTTCTATTTCTGAATTTTATGCTACCGTTACATTGATTAACCAAAATGGAGACCAAGCCATGATTTCTGACCTGCAGTCTGTACTATCGGCCAACGCATTGAACATGAAAAAATCGGTAATCAGGGAATTGCTGAAGCTCACTCAGAAGAAGGGGATCATCTCTTTTGCGGGCGGGCTGCCGGCACCCAGTTCATTCCCCATTGCCGAGCTGAAGGAAATCATTAACGAGGTATTGGACAAGGACGGGCCGATGGCTTTGCAGTACAGCACCACTGAGGGTGACCTGGGCTTGCGTGAGCAGCTGGTGAAAAGGTACCGACAAGCCGGCCTTGATATCACCACCGATAACCTGATCATTACCACTGCCTCCCAGCAGGGAATCGATCTGCTATGCAGGATATTCCTCAACCCGGGAGATACGGTGATCTGCGGATTACCCAGCTACCTGGGCGGCCTGCAAGCGTTTGCATCCTATTCAGCCCGGACGGTGGGTATAACCTTCGATAAGCACGGCTGGCGAATCGACGAACTGGAAAAAATGTTGAAAGAACTGCAGAAGAATAACAGCAAACCCAAATTCCTGTATATCATCCCCGATTTTCAGAATCCTTCGGGAATCACCATGCCTGAATCAAGGAGGAAACAGATCATTGCACTGGCACATGATTACGATGTACTGATCGTGGAGGACAGCCCTTACAGGGAGATACGCTTTGAAGGCGAACCGCAGCGTATGATGTACGACCTCGATAGCACGGGACAGGTGATCACCCTGGGTACCTTCTCCAAAACCTTTGTGCCGGGTTTTCGTATCGGCTGGGTTATCGCTCATCCCGACATTATTGACAAGATCGTTACTGCCAAACAATCAGCCGACCTGTGTACGCCTATCTTCGTCCAGCGTATCGCCGCCCGCTACATGGAAAAAGGACTGTTTGAGAAAAACATTGAAAAGATCGTCAGGGATTACAAGGAAAAACGTGACACGATGATCCGGGGATTCAAGGAATTCATGCCGGAAGGAGTAACATGGACCGAACCGGAAGGGGGCCTGTTCCTATTCCTTACCCTCCCCGGGAATATGGATGCGGAAAAACTGTTTCACAAGGCTGTGGAAAAGAATGTGGCGTTTGTTATCGGCTCCGCGTTTTATTGCAATGATTGCGGACGTAATACCATGCGGATCAATTTCTCCTTTACATCCAAAGAAGAGAACCGGGAAGGAGTAAGACGGCTTGCCCAGGTGATACAGGAAGAAATGAATGCCTGAAAATTGGCGTATCCTGGGTACAGGTACTCAACCGGCATAAACCACCGATTCGTCAACCATAAATACATCCCCCAGTTTGATATTGTGCTGCGAGTGTGTATTTTTGATGGTTGTGAAGCTATCCATCATTATCGTCAATTACAATGTAAGGTACTTCCTCGAGCAGTGCCTCCTGTCGGTAAGGAAAGCCATTACGGATATCCCCTCCGAGGTAACGGTTGTGGATAACCAGTCGGTCGATGGATCGGCCGCTATGGTAAGGGAAAAGTTCCCCTGGGTGCAGCTGATCGTAAACACCTCAAACCTGGGATACTCAGCCGCCAATAATATGGCGCTCCGAAAGGTGCAGGGCGAATATGTCGTATTGCTGAACCCCGACACTCTGGTTCAGGAAGACACGTTCAGAAAATGCATTGCCTTCATGGAATGCCATCCCGATTCGGGAGCAATGGGTGTAAAAATGATTGACGGTAAGGGCCGTTTCCTCCCCGAATCGAAGCGTTCACTGCCCACCCCTGCGGTGGCCTTCTTCAAGATATTCGGGTTTTCATCCCTTTTCCCAGCCTCAAGGTTGTTCGGCAGATACTATCTTGGGCACCTCGATCCTGATGCAGTACATAAGGTGGAAATCCTGACCGGGGCATTCATGTTTATGCGGCGATCAGCCCTGGAAGCCGTAGGGCTGCTGGACGAGGATTTTTTCATGTATGGCGAGGATATTGACCTTTCTTACCGGCTCATAAAAGCCGGGTATACCAATTATTATTATCCCGGCACCACCATTATCCACTATAAGGGTGCGAGCACACGAAAATCCAGTGTCAACTATGTGATCCTGTTCTACAGGGCTATGATCATCTTTTCCCGGAAGCATTTTGCCAGGGGCAGGACGGGAATCTTTTACCTCCTGATTCACCTGGCCATCTATTTCAGGGCTATGATATCAATCGTAAGGCGGTTCATCAACAGAATGTATCTGCCCCTAATCGATGCAGCCGTCATCGGGCTCGGGTTTATCATTATCAAGCCGGTTTGGGAACGAATAAAGCTTGAAGGGGGATCCTACCCTCCCGAGTACCTGTTACTGCTGGTTCCGGCAAGCATATTCATCTGGTTAACAGCTATTTATTTCTATGGCGGGTATGACAGGCCCCGGCGGCCGGGTGCACTGGTCAGGGGTATCATAACGGGGTCGATCGTGATCCTGGTTGTGTACTCCCTTCTGCCTGAACACCTTCGCTACTCCAGGGCAATAATTCTCCTGGGTACCGCCTGGACTTTTATCTTCACCCATCTGATACGGGTTGTCCTTCATCTTCTCCCCTTTACAGGCTACAAGATAAGCCCGTCAAAGAACAGGCGCATACTGATTGTGGGAAGCAAGGCGGAAGCCGACAGGGTATTCACGCTTCTGTTGCGATCGGGAGCAGATGCCAGGCTGTCGGGACTGGTATCCCCGTCGGCGGTCGAGACGGGTGATGCATTTCTCGGCACCATTGCCGATCTGGATGAGATCATACGGGTGAACCATGCCGACGAGATCATCTTTTGCTCAGCCAGCCTTTCCGCGCATACCATAATAAAAAAGATGAACGATTGTGCGCACCTCGGTGTGGATTTCAAGATTGCTCCCCCCGACAGCCAGACAGTGATCGGGACGCATGACATCCATTCTCCTGAGAACCTGTATCTCATAAGGTTCAGCACAATATCCGAGCCGAGGAACCGTCGTAACAAACGGGCGCTCGACCTGATGCTCTCGTTGCTCACCCTGCTGGCCTGGCCTTTCATTTTCTTCCTGTTTCGCAAACCCGGCCGGCTGTTTATCAACATGATCCACGTGTTCGCCGGAAGGAAAAGCATGGTGGGGTATATCCCCACTGATAAACAACAAAGTAATGAATTGCCGGCCATCAGGCCCGGTGTGCTCAACCCCCTCGATATCACGGGAGGCTTAACCACCGAGGAATTTATCAGCCGGGCCAACCTTGCCTATGCCCGCGATTACAAATCCCTGAACGACCTTATCATTGTCATTAAAGCCTTCAGAAAACTCGACAGGATATAGCAAACAACATACACATATACGTTACCATTGTCAAACCTTATTATATTTTTACAGAACTTTTTTTAAAAATCATTGTTTTTCCTTAAATTAGGTCTTCTTATTTTAGTAATTTAAATTACACATTTAATTATGAAGATATTTACTGAAATAGCACTGGGATAATTATATAATTAATTCATTAATTAACACACAAATCATGGGAAGAAGAAGCCTAGAAGAACGGAACATCAGAAACCTGTTAAAGGTTGCCAGGGGAAACAGTTACGGTATTACCATCCCCATTGATATGGTGAGAAAGTTGAAATGGAAGGCTGGTCAGAAGGTTGAAGTGAAACTGGTCAGAAACCAGGTTATCATCCGTGACTGGAGACCAAAGAAAGGCAGTAAATGACCTTTATTACCTGAACCAACTTCTGATATATTATTCCTGGTTTGATGATAATAAAAATGGAGGGCAAAAGAACGGCCTTTCCCATGACCGATTATTTAGACTAAATAAATTAATTTGCTGATAAAAGATGACAACAGTGGAAATAGCTCTCCCAAGGATGGGAGAAGGTGTGATTGAGGCAACGATAACCCGATGGCTGGTCAAGGTGGGTGACAAGGTTAACGAAGATGATCCGATAGCAGAGGTGGCCACCGACAAGGTGGATTCCGAAATTCCCTCACCTGTCAGCGGGGTGGTCAGTGAACTGCGGTTCAGGGAAGGAGACACTGCACAGGTGGGACAGGTGCTGGCGGTAGTGGAGACGGAACAGGAACAGGAGTCCTCCCCGCCGGAGCTGGTGGAGAAGGAGGTGGAAAGGATCAGGGCTACTGAACCACCCCCACCCGTGGTTTCCCGGGAAACGGTCATGCAGGAGTTTACCGGTGATTATCCGTCGAAAACACCGGCCGGCAGGTTCCTTTCACCCCTTGTGCGCAATATCGCCAAAGAGGAGAATATCTCTACTGAAGAGATCGACTCGATCACCGGTCAGGGTAAGGATGGCCGTCTTACCAAGGAAGATATAATGGAGTACCTGGCCCGAAGGAAACGGGGCACGGTAGCGGAAGAGACCACTGAACCTGAAACCATTCATGAGACGACTGCCCGTATTACCGAGAACAGAAAGGAACCCGTCGCGCCTGTACCGGAAGGAACAGGTGATGAGATCATTGAAATGGACCGCGTGCGCAGGCTGATAGCCGAGCATATGGTAAACTCCGTGCGTACATCGCCCCATGTAACCTCGTTTATTGAGGCGGATGTAACCCGTCTGGTAGTATGGCGTAACAAGGTGAAGGACACGTTTTTTGAACGGGAGAAACAAAAGTTCACCGTCATGCCGGTCTTTATCGAAGCGGCGGCAAGAGCCCTCAGGGATTACCCCATGGTGAACGTGTCGGTGGACGGGACAAGGATTATCGTGAAAAAAAGGATAAACATTGGCATGGCTACAGCCCTTCCGGGCGGTAACCTGATCGTACCGGTGATCAGGGATGCCGATGAGAAGAGCCTTGTCGGCCTGGCAAAGATGGTGAACGACCTGGCATCGAGAGCCAGGAGCAACAAGCTGCAACCCGTCGAGATACAGGGAGGTACATTCACCATCACCAATTTTGGCACTTTTGACAGTATCACGGGTACACCCATCATCAACCAGCCTCAGGTCGCCATCCTGGGTACCGGTGCCATAAAGAAAAGACCGGCAGTGATTGAAACGCCTGAAGGGGAGGCCATAGGTATACGACATATCATAATCCTGTCCCTGGCGTATGATCACCGAATTATTGACGGGGCTCTGGGCGGGCTGTTCCTCAAGCGCGTGGCCGATTACCTGGAAGGCTTTGATACCAACCGGAGTCTGTAAAAACGCTTTGTTACAAGCCGGCCGGCCACGGGTTACCGGAGAATCGTGCCGTTCATGTTCCATTCCCCCATACAGGTACAGGCTACCGGGACTAACCGGTGTGTCTGCCGGTATCCCTGTGTAAATAATTGATCATATTGATAATAATACTGCAGATAATTACTATTTTCGTGTAAAATCAAAATCCCATGAGGAGAAAGGTAATTATCTCTCTGATTGTTAATATACTAATATCAACCACCTGTTTTTCACAGGGAAAGAGAACCTCTGAGCTTAAGGAGCTTTTCAAGGATGCTGAATCGTGGTTTTTTTATGAGGAATACAAGGATGCCCTTCAGGGGTACACTGAGCTGTTGAAATCGTTTCCTGACAATCATAATTTGTTATATAAAACGGGTATATGTTACCTGAACATACCGGGACAGAAGCATCTTTCGCTTGAATACCTTGAAAAGGCTTCTGAGAATATATCGGCCGATTACAGGGATGAGAAGTTCAGGGAGGTACGGGCGCCCCTGGATGCCGTATTCCGCCTTGGGGATGCCTATCGTGTGAACAACCGTCTTGACGAAGCTATTGAAGCATACCGGCGGTTCAGGAGCCTGGTCGATCCGGAGGAATACAATGTGGAACTGGTGGATGAACAGATACGTGCCTGTGAAAATGCCAGGAAGCTGATAGCAGAACCCCTGTATCTTGACAAGTACAACATGGGCGGTGTGGTGAACTCACGGTTCTCGGATTACAATGCCGTGATATCGGCCGATGAAAACGTCATCGTTTTCATGCGTAGCCTGGCATTTTATGATGCACCTATGTACTCAAGAAGGGTTGATGACCAGTGGACCGAACCCAGGAACCTGACGCCCGAGCTGGGAGAAGACCAAGACCTGTTTGTCTCTTCGCTTTCATCTGACGGTAAAGAACTATATCTTTACAAAGTGGATGACTACGACGGGAATATATGTGTCAGTTTCCTGAGAAACGACGGGCTGTGGAGCCGTATCACAAGGCTGAACGATAATATAAATACCAAATACTGGGAGTCGCATGCATCCATTTCGGCTGACGGTAAAATACTCTATTTCACCAGCAACCGTAAGGGAGGATACGGAGACTTGGACATCTACATGTCACGGCGAGACAGTCTTTTCGACTGGAAGTCACCGGTCAACCTTGGTCCCAATATCAACACGGTCTACAATGAGGAAACACCTTTCATCTCACAGGACGGCACCACGCTCTACTTCAGTTCATACGGGCACTTTAACATGGGAGGGTACGATATTTTCTATTCCAACCTTCTTGAAAACGGGGAATGGTCCAAACCTCTCAACATGAGCTACCCTGTCAATACACCCGATGATGATGTTTTTTTCTTCCCCTCCGACAAGGGGTACATCGCCTATGCTTCTCTCTTTGGTACAGACAGTTACGGACAACGAGATATTTACAAACTTGAGATTTATTCTGACCAGCACCCGAGGAAGTTCTTTGTGAAGGGGATGGTATCGGTCCAGGATCTCAGACAGGGGAAAAATCCTTTTTTAATATATGTCATTGACAGAAGTACCGGCGATACCATTGATGTGATATACCCCAACATGGACACGGGGGAGTACATGTTCGATGTTGTGGCGGGTAAGTATGACCTGGTGTTTGAAGGCCCCGGGCTGGAACCTCAGACCCAGTCCCTTGATATTGACAAGAACAGCCCACGGAAGGAATACACATTCAACAAGGAATTACTTGCAAGGGACACGACGGCTGAGTTACAGGTAACCGATACCCGTATCGAGACCAACAGAAACAAGCCTGTGGATATTCATATAAGTGTTGAAAAAGGTTCGACACTGGTGGTGGAAACCGTCCGGGATAATGTCGTTGTTTCACGTGAGGAATACAGGATGGAGGACACCACATTCACCTACCAGGTGAAGCCGGAAGAAGGAACCACCACTCTTAAGTTCGCTCTTACCGATGAGAAGGGGAATACCTCTTATGCCGGGAGCGAGGTAATATACCATAGCAGGACAGGTATGATGGAAAGGATAAGACCTGTTCCCGGGGAGGTGGTGACAGCTCATAACCAGCTGAAAGACATATCTTTTGACAATCTGCAAAAGGCTTTGTATGATGTCCGTCTGCGGGAAGAGAACGTCAGGACAGTAGAGGGTTTGAAGGATCTGCTGGTGCAAAAATCGGGGAAATACGGGTATACCCCGAACGATGTTGATCGCCTGTTTGCCACCCGTGATAAGCTCCTCAGCACCAACATGAATGTACTGATCATGACCATGAAGGCAGGAGCCGGCACCGCGCTGGAAAGCACACTGTCACAGCTGGACCCCGGGAAAGCCGGTATACAGTCGAGCATCGACCTGGTAAGCTACCTGAACAGTAATGCTTCCCGGAATGGTTATACTGCCTATGAGGTGCAAGAAACCATTCTCAATCCTGATCTTGCGAACATAAAGCTCAGGGATATATTGCTGAACAAGCTGATGTCGATCACTACCGGCAGGACACATGAGATCCTTGCCACAATTGATCCCGACACCACGGGAGCTGTCACATTCTCACAACTGGCCGGCTACCTTTTCAACCTGGCGGATAACGATGTGATCGAATTGAAGGAGATGTACCTGGGAATAACGGTGCTTGCCTCTGACGGCAATACGGATGCCAGGACATTGGTGCAAAGGATGGCGGTTGAGGCTGGAGGGAACCTGGGGGAATATCTCTCAGGGATAGCCCAGGACCAACTGAGATTCAAATCGTTATACCTACTGATTCAGCGGTTGCTGAAAAAGGCGCCACGATATGGTTATTCGGAAGAGGAAGTAAGGCTCATACTGTCGCTCCTCTCACAGAAAGCCACGGCAGACACTGATACACTGAGAAAGCAGATGGACGGGGAGCGGGCGGCATTGAAAAAGTGCTCTACCGTCCTCTGTATCCTGCTGCCCGTGATCGCCGGTCTGCTGATCATCTTCCTCATCTTTTTTTTCAGGAGGAGAAAAAAGAAAGAAAATGAATAGTACCATCCTTTCAGAGAAACGTGGGGCATAAACCCCACGTTTTTTGTTCGTTATACATTACATTAATGCCGTGATGATTCGTGGGAATTATTTTCAAATCTGTTAATTAAATTATTACATTTGCTTATAACGTTTAACACAGGCATTATGAAAAAGGCAATGCTGATATTGTGGGTAATGATGATTACCGGGACCTATGCATATTCACAGGAAGCAGATCCGAAGGAGGTTTTTCTCGACGGTGAGTATTTTATGATGTATGAAGAATTTGCAGACGCATTGCCTTTCTATCTTCAGCTGTATGAGAAAGATCCTGAGAATACAAATATTTGTTACCGTATCGGGGTATGTTACCTGAACCTGCCGGGGCAAAAGGATAAATCGATTCCTTTTCTTGAAAAAGCCATCCTTAATACCACGGTGAATTACCAGGAGGGTAAATTCACTGAACGCAGGGCTCCCCTGGATGCCTACTACTTCCTTGGCACAGCCTACCGGATAAACAATGAGCTGGATAAAGCGCTGGATACATATACGAAATACCGCGAAAATATTGATCCGAGGGATACGGTAAACATCAAGTTTGTAGATCAGCAGATCTTTGCCTGCAGGAACGCGGGTATGATGAAGGAGAAACCCGTGTATTTTGACAAGGTGAATCTCGGGGATATGATCAACGACAACTATAAGAACTTTAATCCCATATTGTCGGCCGATGAGAAGAAGCTGGTTTTTGTTTCGGGACTGAAGTTTTATGATGCCATCTTTTACAGTATGAAGGTGGATGGTAAATGGACCAATCCCCTCAACCTTACTCCCCAGGTGAAATCGGACGGGGATCTGTACCCCACCGGTTTGTCTGCCAGGGGGGATGTATTGTTCATGGCCAGAAAGATGGATATAAACAGTGATATTTATCAGAGCAGGCATGAGGGGCTGGAATGGACGCCGGCCGTGGAGCTGAACAAGAATATCAATACCAAATACTGGGAATCGCATGCCTGTTTGTCGGCCGACGCCAGGAGTCTGTACTTCGTCAGCAACAAGCCCGGCGGCTACGGAGGATTCGATATTTATGTGTCGCACTGGGATGAAAAGACTAATGACTGGGGAAAGGCCATAAATCTTGGTCCAGTGATCAATACCACGTTTAATGAAGAAACACCCTTTATCACAGCGGATAATAAAACCCTCTATTTCAGTTCACAGGGACATAGAACCATGGGGGGCTATGACATTTTCTACTCTATCCTGGATGAGAACAACCAGTGGAACGAACCGGTAAATATCGGCTATCCCCTGAACACCACCGATGACGATTTATTCTTTTTTCCGGTGGCAGACGGTATCTCGGGGTATAAAGCCATTTATTCTGCTGACGGGTACGGAGATGATGATATTTACCGGATTGATATCTTTTCCGACAGGAATCCGAGAGATGTAAATATCAGGGGATTAGTTTCATTGAAGGACAAGACCAGTGTGGCCGGGCAGTCGATTACAGTGGAGATCATGGACAGCCAGGGCAAATCGCTTGTCGTTCGGGAGCCCGATCCCTCAAGCGGTGCCGTGGTATATAACACCAAAACCCCGGGTACCTACCGCATGCATGTGACCAGTCCCGGATACAAGGAAGCCGTATTGCCATTTGTCATACCGGATGATTACTCACTGGCAGAGGTTGTCGTAAAGACAATGCTCGAGCCGCTCGAAGTGGCTGTAAAAGAAATATTTCTTCCCGCAGCCGTATTCTTTGAGTTTGACAAATCATCCCTTACTACTGCAGAATATCAAAAGCTCGATATCCTTGCCGGTATCATGAACAACCAATCTGATCTTGTGGTTGAACTGGCCGGATATACTGATAGTCGTGGCAGCGAAGGGTATAACAAAAGACTGTCGGAGAGACGGGCCAGGGAGGTATTTAATTACCTGGCCGGTAAGGATATAACCAAAGAGAGGATGAACATCAAAGGGTACGGAGAAGCCAGTCCAGTAGCCATTAACCAGAATATTAACGGGTCAGACAACCCCGAGGGGCGCAGACTGAACAGGAGGGTTGAAATTCATATTATCCGTACACAAAATCCATTGATCAAATCCGAAACAATCACTGTTCCCGATGCATTGAAGGTGAAATAATCCTTCTGAACCGGTCAATATTAACAATGCAGGGATGAAGCGTATCTTCTCTTTTCTCGGTTTATTGATACTGGCCGGTCATATCTCTGGCCAGAAGGATCCTGACTTCCAGCAAGAGTTCTACGACGGGAATTACTACCTGCTGTACAATGATTATGAGCACGCCCTTCCCTTCTTTCTGAACCTTTCGGAAAAACACGGCACCAATGCAAACGTGAATTACATTACCGGTCTTTGCTACATGCATCTGACGGGGATGAAGGTACATGCTATCCCTTACCTGGAGAGGGCGATTCGTAACACCACCGGCCGGTACCGGACAAACATGCATAAGGAGAGGCGGGCTCCGCACGAGGCAGTTTTCATGTTGGGTATCGCCTACCGTGCCGGTCAACAGTTCGACAAAGCCATCGAACAGATGAAGCGATACAGGAATCTGTTGCGGAACAAACCTGCGGAGGTGGCAAAAGCGGATCATGAAATCATCTGCTGCCAGACAGCACAGGAGATGATCAAGAATCCTGTGAAACCCTTAATAGCCGATACCGTGCCGTTGGCAGATGCGGGCGATTTCCTGTACAATCCCTGTGTATCGCTCAACGGGAAGGTGATGGCATTCATGAGCAGGAAAAAATACTACTCCGCAGTGTACATCAGTACATGGAGAAACGGATGGTCTGCTCCGGTGAATATTACTGCGGAGATCGAGTCGGACGGAAATTATGAATGTGTCTCGCTCTCACCTGACGGGAACACACTGTTTCTGACCAACCGGGGCAGCGAGAACCAGGATATTTTTACCAGTGAATTCCGTAATGGCCGGTGGAGCCGGCTCAGCGCCGTCAAGGGACAGGTAAACACCAGGGCTAACGAAACCCATGCCTTCCTTTCACCCGACGGTCAATACCTGTACTTCAGTAGTGACCGCAGCGGAGGATATGGTAATCTGGATCTGTACAGGGCAGTAAAGGATACGGGCAACTACTGGGGAGCACCGGAGAACCTGGGCAGTACCATAAACACGGGATTTAACGAGACATCAGCCTGCCTGCCTCACGGGGAGACACTATTCTTCAGCTCCGAAGGACACAGGAACATGGGCGGGTATGATATATTCATGACGAAATGGTCGACAGACGGATGGTCTAAACCTGTGAATACAGGATATCCCGTCTCCACCACCGATGACGACCTGTATTATTCACCCTTACCTGACAAGCACTTGGCGTACATGTCCACTTTTCTTCATCGTGAACGCATAACATACAGCAGTATTGTTGAACTAAACCTCAGCGGGGAGCCACGTCCCGTCATCGTGCACGTAAATGGAACGGTACAATTGCCGGAAGATATGAAGGATGCACCGGTTTCAATCACGGTAACAAGGGAAGGGATAACCGATACCGTTATTGTTATCTCGCCGGTGAAGGGTACTGGCTTGTATGATCTTTATCTCCCGGTAGGAAGATACACATTTGTATTTGAGAGCCGCGAGACAGAAAAGAGATCAGAACCGTTTGTATTTTCCTCGAGGGAACGGGGGCCGGAATACAGCAGCATGGTAAAGCTGGAAAGAAGAACCGTACCTGTTCAGCAGCCATTTATTCTCAAGTCCATCTATTTTGCCTTTGATAAATACCAGCTACCGGAAGGAGCGCTGGTTGATCTTGACAGCCTGGTGTCATTCCTGTGCAGGAACCGCGGTGTTGTTCTCCTCGTCGAGGGACATACGGACGCCGTCGGCAGCGAAGAATATAATGAAAAGTTGTCGAGGCTGCGTGCCGAAGAAGTGTTTAAATACCTGACAGGCAAGGGAGTGGAATCCGGTCAGCTTCGGGTACGGTATTACGGGGAAAAAAGACCCGTGGCACACAATGTCAGGGCCGACGGCAGTGATCATCCTGAAGGCAGGAAATACAACAGGCGCGTTGACTTCAGCGTCGCGGAATCATCGGGACTCTGGATCAAGCCGGAAGATGTTGATATTCCCGAGCCCGTCCGCATCCGATAGAAGAATAAAGAATTCCCTGTTAAAAGAATTTCATGATTATTGTTCAATTACCTGAAATTGAATTATTATATTTGATTTGTAACAATTCCGGTTGATAATGAAATACCGCATCATAACCTGTATCGTTATTCTTACAGGACTGGTATCTCCACCTTGTTACAGCCAGATCACTGAGAGTCAGGATGAATTATTGGCAGACGGCCACTTTTTTTTCCAGGAAGAGGATTATCAGGAGGCCATATACTATTTCCTGAAACTTGAAGGCACGCCCTATATGAATGCCAACATCATGTACAAGATCGGGGTATGTTACCTGAACATCCCTGGGCAGGAGCATCAGGCTGTACCATACCTGGAGAAAGCCGCAGAAAATATTTCCCCCTCTTATAAGGTCAGATCGGCAACAGAGGAACGGGCGCCTCTTCACACCCTGTTTTATCTTGGCCGTGCATACCGTATCAGCAACCAGCTTGAAAAAGCCCTCGAAGCCTTTACTGCCTTCAAGGAGGTACCCCGGTTCGACCGTTTATACAACCTGGCGATGGTAGACAACGAGATCCGGGCTTGCGGCAAGGCAAAGATCATCGGTGATATACCCGTTCCTGTTGAGATTGTGAACCTGAATGAGCCGGTTAACACCGAGGTTGACAACTACAATCCTGTCCTCTCCGGAGATCAAAACATTATGGTTTACATGACCGATCAGAAGTTTTATGATGCCATATTCATGGTTGAAAGAAAGAACGGTCTGTGGTTAGACCCGGTAAACATCACGCCGCAGGTGGAGTCGGACGGGGATGCATATCCCACATGCCTCTCACCCGACGGGAAAACGCTGTACCTGGTAAGGGGCAGCCGCAACAACAGGGATATATATGTCAGCTCGTTCATCGATGGTTTCTGGACCAAGATGATGCCTCTGAATGAAAATATTAATTCATCCAGGGCTGAATCGCATGCCAGTATCTCGCCCGATGGTAAAACACTGTATTTTACGAGTAACCGCCGGGGGGGATACGGAGAGATGGACATCTATTTGTCAAGGCAGGACAATAGCGGACAATGGGGGACGGCAGTGAACCTGGGACCCGTAATCAATACTCCCTACAACGAGGAGACTCCTTTCCTGGCAGAAGATGGGATAACGCTGTTTTTCAGCTCTGAAGGACATTACAACATGGGAGGTTACGATATTTTCTGTTCCACCATGGAGAATGACCGTTGGACTGATCCCATCAATATCGGGTTTCCCGTGAATACCACCGGGGATAACCTGTTCTTCTTCCCGGTAAACAATGGAAAGTCAGGATATATCACTGCCATCCTGCCTGAAGGGCTGGGAGGAAAAGACATCTATTATATTAATATCCTGGAAGGAAACGTCATGCAAGGTACCGGTTCTTCGGGAACATTTAAAGGTCCTGAAGCAGCCGGTGCCCATACAATATTCGTTACCGATGAAAAAACAGGGGAAAAACTAGTTAAGATTGTCTATGACAGGAACAGGAATGAATTCAGGTATGAAAGGCTTAAACCGGGATACACGATAAAGGTTGAGAAAGCGGAACAGGAGTGATATATATGAACCATACGAATTAAGTTACTTTGGTCAGAATAATGAACATGTTAATACATCAACAGTGTTTTTCTTCCATAAGGCTTTCTGTATTAGCCATCGCCGTTCTATTTGTCTTCCCTATTTTCATGCATGCACAGGGAAGCAATGATCTGAAGGAGATTTTCATCGAGGCAGAAGATCATTTTATCTACCATGAATATGAAGATGCCGTTCAGCTATACCCTATACTGGATGATGGAACCAACTACAATATTCTTTACAAAATAGGTGTCTGTTATCTGAATATTCCGAATGAGAAGAATAAAGCGATTCAATATTTGGAAAATGCAGTTATGAATGCCAGCTATGATGCAAAGGATGAGTTGTTTGCCGAAAAAAGGGCTCCTCTCGATGCATATTTCAGTCTGGGGAATGCTTACAGGATCAACAACG
>JAXDBV010000324.1:0-5747 GCA_034678415.1 Bacteroidales bacterium | reverse complement strand
GGACGATCAAGAACGAGCAGATCAATACTGTTCTCCGCACAGGCTTCCATCACGTAGTGAAGCGTGGAGAGGTAGGTAAAGCAACGAACACCCACATCCTGCAGATCGAATACCACCAGGTCAATACCTTCAAGATCAAAGGCAGAAGGTTTCTTTTTCGCACCATACAGGGAATACACCGGTATACCCGTAACAGGATCGGTACCATCATTCACGGATGAACCGTCTTCTGTGTCACCCAAAAAACCATGCTCCGGTGAAAAGATCTTTAAAATATGTATGTTCATTGCTGTCAGGCTGTCCACCAGGTGACGGTTCCCTATCATGCTTGTATGGTTCGCCACCACACCAATGCTTTTCCCCTCGAGCAGATCCAGGTAACGTTCGGTACACTCGGCAGCGGGAATGATCTTCCTTGCCTGTGCCTGTGAATGAGTAGAGATAAGAGCAACAGGGCAAAGTGCGGTAAAAAAGTATACCAGAATTTTCTTCATGTCAGCGTTTCCTGATAAACGTTCATAACGGCAATCTATTGCATAAAGCAGAGCACCTGTCATTGAACGATGATCAAAAATACTACTTTTGCATAAACAAAAAAGTATTTTGAATACTGAGTTGTTCATAGCGCACCGGGTATTCACCGACAAAGACAACAAGGAATCGTTCTCACGCCCCATTGTTGCGATAGCCGTGGCAGGTATTGCGCTCGGCCTTACGGTGATGATCCTTGCCATTGCCATCGTCACAGGATTCAAGAATGAGATACGCAACAAGGTGGTGGGATTCGGTTCACATATACAGATCTTGAATCTTGATACCAATACATCATACGAGATGGTGCCTGTCAGCCGGAACCAGAAATTCCTGGAATCAGTGAAAGCCATGCCCGGCATAAACCATGTACAGGTGTTTGGCATCAAGGCAGGTATCATTAAGACGGAAACCGATATACAGGGTGTGGTGCTCAAAGGAGTGGGTAACGATTTTGACTGGCAGTTTTTCAGGGATAACCTGGTGGAGGGGGAGATCTTCCAGGTCACCGACAGCACACGTACCAATAAAGTACTAATTTCCAAATATCTGTCAAAGCTTCTCAGGCTCCGCGTGGGCGATGATTTCGCCATGTATTTTGTTCAGGAGCCGCCCAGGATGCGCCGGTTCACCATTTCGGGTATCTATGAGACAAGCCTTGAGGATTTTGACAAGATTTTCATCCTGGCGGATATTGGTCACATCATCCGGCTGAATGACTGGGATCCTGACCAGATCAGCGGTTTCGAGATAACCATTGACGATTTCAGGGATCTTGACTGGATGACCTTCCGCGTGCAGGAACAGGTAGGTTACGGATTTGAAGAGGACAAAACAATGCTGCGGGTACTCAGTATACAGGAAAAATATCCACAAATATTTGACTGGATCAACCTGCAGGATATGAACGTGGCCATCATCCTGATCCTTATGCTTGTGGTGGCCGGTTTCAACATGGTATCGGGACTTCTGATCCTCATCCTCGACCGTACCCGGATGATCGGTATACTGAAGGCCCTGGGAGCGGAGAACGCCAGAGTAAGAAGGATATTCCTCATACAGGCCGGACTTCTCATCGCCAAAGGATTATTCTGGGGAAACATTATCGGTATTGGTCTTTGCCTTCTTCAACGCTATTTCGGTATCATCAGGCTGGAGCAATCATCCTACTACCTTACCACCGTACCTATCAATTTGGACCCGATGCATATTCTTCTTCTCAATATCGGCACCATGGTGCTGATACTTCTCATGCTGATCGTGCCATCGCATGTCATCTCCGGGATCATGCCCGTAAAGACCATCCGTTTCGACTGACGGGCAGTACGGTGAACTACTCAGGATCCGGGGGAGGAAAATCAACACCTGACATTCAATGTTTCCCTGGGGTGACGGGTTACCGCATCCGCAGCAGGAATCCTTCACCGGATCTAACAGAAAACAACGAACCGGTTTCCAACCTGATGAATTTTTTATAAATTCCCGGCTTTATGTATTAGTGTGACGATGCCTCATTCACTGTTCATAATGAACATCAGGGAAGCGCTGAAGAATTACAGACCTCTGGCGGGCGGCCGGGAAGGAGCATCACCTTCTGACCGTATACGCAGGCAGTTCCTGGCCGAAAGCAATGCTGCAAAACAACCGGCAGCGGTGTTGATTCTTCTGTTCCCAAAGGGGAACCGACTGCATACCGTATTTATAATGCGCAACGAGTATCCCGGGCATCATAGCGGACAGATAAGCTTCCCCGGGGGAAAACAGGATCCGGCGGACGGTGATCTGATAAAAACAGCTTTAAGGGAATCGGCAGAAGAAGTTGGCATCCGACCCGAAGATGTAGAGATCCTGGGAAGCCTAAACAGTCTGTATATACCGGTGAGCAACTTTGATGTCCTGCCCGTGGTGGGATTCATGAATTATGATCCTTCCTTCACCATCGACCGCAGCGAAGTACAGTATCTCATTGTGGTCCCGCTGGAAGAACTGACACGAAGCGACAAGATCCGGTTCGAGGTTCATGAGTATAACGGAGAGAGGTACCGCATGCCGTATTTTGAGGTTGAAGGAGCAAAAATATGGGGCGCCACGGCCATTATCCTGTCTGAATTTCTTGAGGTTGTTTCAGCCTGCTGAACTAGTTCTCAGCAAGGATATTCCTGTAATGTTCATAGCGGTCCATAATCTCACGAACGAAGTTATAGGTCTCCTCGCCGCGGCAATAGCCATATTTTACCAATGGATCGCGATAGTATTTCGGTTCTGCTTTTTTCATCAGGTATGTTTCTACCTGTCCTTCCCAGAGCTGCGGATTACTGCCGTATTTATCGGCAAGCTTCATGGCATCAAGGATATGACCCACCCCGATATTATAGGATGCCAGCACGAATTTTTTTCTTTCATTCTCATCTTTAACCTTATTGGCAAACACATCGTCGAGCCACTTAAGGAAACGTATACCGGCTTCAATGTTTTGTTCGGGAGGGGAGTTGCGGTTGACCCCATAGCGTTTGGCAGTGCCGGGCATCAGCTGCATCAGTCCGTAGGCTCCCGCCCACGATTCCACATCGGGGACAAAGCGTGATTCCTGGTAAACCAGGGAAGCAAGCAGGCGCCAATCCCAGTTCACAATGGAGCTGTATTTTTTCAGGGTTTCATCGTAGGGGGAAATTTTCCTGCTGCCCAGGGTATAGTAATCACTCTGTACAATGGTAGCCGATTTTTCGTTCAGGAAATATTTTTTATAGATATACGCATAGCGCGCCGATTTCCTGAATGATTCCAGCCAGGTGTTTATAACTTCCAGCAGCTCTGATGAATTGGTTCTCACCGCCCAGGCCAGGTTCTGGGGAAAACTGATGGCTGTTTCAACATCAAGGACAGGATAATAGGTTTGATTGACCTTTGCCACATTCTGATCACACACCGTATAGTCAATTTCACCCCGGGCCACGAGGGAGATCAGTTTTTCAACCTCCTGAGGCACAGAAATGGTGTGAATGCTGTCGCCGATTTCATCTGCCAGGTTACGCAGGCGTGTTTCGTAGGCGGTACTGCGCTGCACATACACCGTTTTACCGGCAAGGTCGAGCTGGTTGCGGATCAGTGTCTTATTGATCTGGTCCTGGGTCATGCTCTGCCAGTTACGCGGTTTGCGCTGCACCAGCACCTGATGTGTCTGGCCGTTAGGAAGGGTGAAGGTGACATAAGGGATACGATCCCTGGTAATGGTCAGGTTCAGGGCGATCAGATCACAGGCACCCGAATTCAGCAATATAAAGGCGTTCTCAATATCGTTTTCAACGTTTATTTCCAGCTCCAGGTCGAGGTATTCCGACAGTTCCTTCAGCAGGTCGAACTGGTACCCCATAGGTTCCCCTCTGTAAATGAAGTAATTGGTGGAGTTATAATCGGTCAGGGCAACAATTTTCCCCCGTTTCCGGATCACGGGCAGATCAAATTCGACCGGCTTGATGCCCTTGAATAAAGCCACCGGCTTTTCTTCCTGCTTGCAGGATTGAATCACCAGCAAAAAGCCAATAAGCAGCAGTCTGGTATTTCGTTTAAACACCATTCAGAAATACAAGAAATACTCGTATGTAGTTCTTTAATATTAAACCAATATAACAAAAAATTGTTTGAATTCCTATGACAGGAATACCTATATCAGTTATAAAATGTCCATGACAAACCGAATTTGAATGCCCTGCCATTCATCGGATAGTGAAGAGCTCCAAAATAATTGGCATCAATGATTCCCGATAGCGGGTGTTCCAGTTTCAGGAAGAAACGGGTTCTTTTCAGTTTCAGGTTAAGGAAAAGATCCAGGTAGGGATAGTTGCCCAGTTTTTTATCATTCTGGTTATAGAAAATACCAGTAGCAGGCATGTAGGCATAACCAAAAAACGACGTATTGTAACGGAAATCAAATCCCAGCTGGTAAAATATCTTTCCCTCCGTAAACCTGAAATACAACCGGTGTTCCAGGTAGCTAGAATGAAAGGCGCTAAAGAATGGAAGCGGCAATACGCCCTCATTTCCCGTCCATTGCACCTCCACCTTTGACACCGACCTGTACTTACCGGCAGTGATGTGTTTACTGATATCGAGAGCTATGACCGACAGGGGGGTTGTTTCCTGCTTTGGCTGTGCTGTTGTATCGAAATACATGTAGTTATCAAACAGGCCATACGTCAGACCAGTCTCAAATTTCTGTACGGGAAATGCCAGGCGACCTGAGATCACCGTGGAAGCCTCATCTGCAAAGTCATGCCTCCACTCAAAATGATTTGAGCTGTAATGGCTTAAAAAATACCCGGGACGTTTTTTCAGAATTTCCAGGTCGGCCTTCAGCACAATTGGAATTTTTTTCCCCGGAAGGTTAAAATCAAATCCTCCCTTCATGGAAAAATCGCCCTGCTTATATCCCGACAGGAAAAATTCACCGAGAAAGTCCCATTTCACATATTTGGTTAGGGAACTTTGCATGAAGAAGTTCACACCAAGGTTATGGTATGAGTCATCCCGGAAACGGTTGAATGTTGTATCATTATTTTGAATCACGACGACCCCCCCGGGTATATCGACAATGGTAGGAGGTTTGAGATGAACCACCGTATCGGCTGGTATTACATGACCGTATTTCACCATCTCACTTACGATGCCTGCCCTGCCGAGGAAGCTGAATTTCCTTGTGGTATCGGTCAGAAACTCGAAGCGGAAGTTATTTCTCAGGTTTCGGTACCTGGCCGAGTCACGAGTAAATGCATTGTTGATCAGTACGGTATCATAGAAGCCTGAGGCGGGTGACCGGTCACTGTATAGCCGGTAGTTCCTTTCGTATAACAGGGTGTGTGAGAAGCTGGGTTCGATAAGCTGGCGCTGCCCCCCGGTGGCTGCCAAATGCGTGCTGTCTGGCCCCTGATCACGGTTTTTCCTGATAAAACGGTACTTGTGTGCCAGGTATAATGACTGATTGTTCAGCCTTGAGTACGAGGCATTGAAACTTTCCACCAGGTTCACTGCAATATCCTTGGGAGACAAGTCTTCCAGGTCATTATCATCAACAACACCTCCGTTCTCCTGAACATCCATATTGTTGAAATTCAAATTCATATACATGCTATACCTTTCCTTCTCATAGCTGGATAAGAAGGTAAAGGCATTATCTTTTGTTTTCTGGTAGGTGTATTGTCCTTCAGAAGAGAACAGGTCGA
>JAXDBV010000323.1:0-3298 GCA_034678415.1 Bacteroidales bacterium | reverse complement strand
AAATTCTCCTTAAGAACCGTTCCGGGGAAAACGCCCGGGGGAAGATCGTTCTGCAGGCCGGGAGCTATAATTCCGAAAGGAAGCACAGGGTGAAATCCCTGAAAACCGTTTTTTCTGCTGAGCCGGGAGAAAAAATGATTGAAATAAAATACCCCATGGGTGAAACGTTCCTCCAGTGGGACGAGTTCGATCCTGCATTATATAAACTGAGGGTAATGCTGAAAGCGGGTAAAGGTATGCAGGAAGAAAAGGTGGTGAGCTTCGGTATGCGCGAATTCAGGATTAGCGGTACACGCTTCACCGTGAATGGCCGTCCGGTGTTTCTCAGAGGCAACGTGGATTGCGCGGGTTTCCCCCTTACCGGTTATCCTCCCATGGATGTTGCATCATGGAAGAAGTTGTTTGGTAAGCTGAAGGAATACGGGATGAACCATGTGCGCTATCATTCCTGGTGCCCGCCGGAGGCCGCCTTCCAGGCCGCCGATGAGGCAGGTTTCTATCTACAGCCCGAAGCTCCAAGTTGGTGCAATCACGGTACCTCCCTTGGTGACGGCAAACCTGTTGACCAGTATATCTACGATGAGACCAACCGCATGGCAACCTGCTATGGCAACCATCCCTCTTTTGTTATGATGGCCTATGGTAATGAACCGGCAGGAAGGCACCAGGTAGAGTACCTGGGAAAGTTCGTGAAATACTGGCAGGCGAAGGACAGCCGCAGGGTCTATACCAGTGCAGCGGTGGGAACCAGCTGGCCCTGGGTGGAAGAGGTGGAATATATCGTGAAATCCAATCCACGTAACATACCCTGGAATGACAGGCCGAACTCCTATTTCGATTTCAGGGAAAAGATCAAAGGACGAAACAAACCATGGGTGTCGCATGAGGTGGGACAGTATTGTGTGTTCCCGAACTTCGATGAGATAAAAAAATATACCGGTGTTTATAAAGCAGCGAATTTTGAGCTGTTCAAAGAAGAGCTTGAAAAGCATGACATGGGAGACCAGGCAAAGGATTTCCTGTTGGCTTCCGGCCGCCTCCAGGTATTGACTTATAAGCACGAGCTGGAAGCGGCGCTCAGAACACCGGGCTTTGCCGGGTTCCAGATGCTCCAGTTGAACGACTTCTCCGGACAGGGTACGGCCCTCGTCGGTGTGCTCGACGCCTTCTTCGAGGAGAAAGGATATACCGATGCGAAGGAATGGAGGAAATTTTGTAATTCCACCGTTCCCCTGGCACGTATTTCCAAATTTGTCTATAATAACGATGAGACCTTCAACGCTGACCTTGAAATGTTCCACTTCGGGGGAAAACCTATGGAACAGGCAGTGGTCAGATGGAAGATCAGTGATGCGGGCAATAAGGAAATGGCCGGCGGATCATTTGTACCCGATGTGATACCAGTTGATAATGCATTCTTTATCGGAACCGTGAGCTTCCCGCTGTCAGGGATACGCCAACCCGGGAGATACAGGCTGGAGGTTAAGGTGGAGATTGGTGAATTCATGAACGACTGGGATTTCTGGGTATACCCGAGACAGCTTCCGGATGCGGATACACACGATATTTATATTACGGATACATTTAACAAACAGGCGGAGAAAACGCTGAAGGAAGGTGGTAAAGTGCTGCTGCTGGCAGCCGGTAAGGTGGAGAGAGGAAAGGAAGTGATCATGCACTTCAAGCCTGTGTTCTGGAATACCTCCTGGTTCCAGATGCGGCCACCGCACGTGACGGGTATCTTGTGCAGGAACGAGCATCCGGTATTTACTGAATTCCCCACCGCCAGCCATAGCGACCTGCAGTGGTGGGAGTTGCTGCAAATGGGCCAGGTGATGATCCTTGACGACTTTCCCTCCGGGTTCAGGCCCATCATACAACCCATCGATACCTGGTTCCTCAATCGCAGGCTGGGCTCACTGTTCGAAGCTAAGGTAGGCAACGGAAAACTGGTCGTCTGCAGCCTCGACCTGACATCCGATCCTGATGACCGGCCAGTGGCACGACAACTATTGTATGGTATAAAAAAGTACATGGCATCGCAACAGTTTGATCCCGAATATACGGTTGACCAGACCGTGATATACGACCTCTTCGAGGTGAAGGACCGTGAGAAATATAATCCTTTTACCCGTTCGAGCACGCAGGACCTGATACCTGTTCAGCAAAAGAAATAAGTGATATGGCCGTCATGGATTGACAAACGACACAATGCATTTTTTATGAGCACATTCCGCCTTGGCTACATTTTCAGAATATCCTTCATCGCGGCATTGGGTGGATACCTGTTCGGGTTTGATTTTGCCGTGATCACCGGTGGGCTGCCCTTTCTTGCCGACCAGTTTGGACTGGATGCTGCCGGCCAGGGGGCGACAACTGCTTCACTGGCCCTGGGATGCATTGCTGGATGTATGGTGGCCGGTGGACTGGCAGACAGGTACGGCCGTAAACCCGGCTTGTTCACTGCCGCGGCCATCTTTACTCTCTCTTCCATCCTTATGAGTGTGGCACCTACGCTGCAGGTATTCGTCCTTGGCCGTTTCTTTGCCGGGGTGGGCGTGGGTATGGCTTCCATGCTCTCTCCTGTCTATATTGCCGAGGTGGCTCCTGCCAGGATCAGGGGGAGGATGGTCTCGCTCAATCAGCTGACCATCGTTCTTGGTATTGTCATTACACATCTTGTAAACTACAAGCTGAAGGAATCAGGTCCGGAAGCCTGGCGATGGATGTTCGGATCGGGTGTCATTCCGGCGGTACTCTTCCTCACCGGTGTATTTTTTATCCCTGAAAGCCCGCGATGGTTGGCTGCCAGGAATAATTTTGACAAAGCCCTGTCTGTGCTCTCGAAGATCGGTGGTGAATCCTTTGCGGCATCCACCCTGCCTGATATTAAAGCGTCGGTTTCAGTGGAGAAAAGGGCGAGAGTGAGGGACCTCCTCGGTAAAGGCATACTGCCTGTCGTGCTCATCGGCATTATACTGGCTGTGTTCCAGCAATGGTGCGGTATCAACGTTGTATTCAACTATACCGCCCGTCTGTTTGAGAGCATCGGTGTAGACCGTGGCGGACAACTGATGCAGGCAGTGTATATCGGGCTGGTGAACCTTGTTTTCACCCTTGTGGCGATGGCTCTTGTCGACAGGACAGGCAGAAAACCACTGATGCTTTTCGGCGCGGGCGGACTGGCTATCCTGTACCTGATCATCGCCCATATTCTCCGTTACACGTCGGGAACAGCCCTCTCTCCCTTTATACTGGCCGCTATTGGCACCTATGCTGTTTCGCTGGCTCCGGTTAC
>JAXDBV010000322.1:0-20020 GCA_034678415.1 Bacteroidales bacterium | reverse complement strand
GAAGATCAGGGTCGCTTCGTCTTTTACGGTAAGGTGGTTGGAGATTCTGAGTGTATCCGGATGGTCTTTCCCTCCCACCATGAGGCTTCCCTTACCGAACAGGGTGAGCCCGTTGCTGAGGGTACCTTTCCCTCCCAGGGAGGCGTCAGGGTGCACTTCAACCGGACTTTGAGACAGGGTTCCGTTGACCAGCAGGGTTCCCTGCATCACTGTTGTTTTCCCGTGATAATCATTGCCTGCATTCAATGTAAGTGTGCCGGGCCCTGCTTTCAGAAGTTCCATACTGCCCGAGAGAGAACCGGGCCCTTCAAAAATATAATCGATCGGTGAATGGACAGTAACCGCCGACGGATGAAGTATACCGTTCAGTGATACAGGATACGCGTTGGATCCTGAGAGGTCGAAAAGGACATCATCCCCTTCGTTAAAGTAGCTCAGTGAACCGTTCTGTTTCCAGTTCATGGAGACATTAACATCCCAGGCGGTACCGGCAAACCATCGCAGCCTGGCGTTCATCATGGGAGGCACGGGCAGTGACGCCATGCCGTCCCCCAGGAAAAAGCCGGTATGGGGAGGCTGGTTATAAGCTACATTCTGCCAGGCGACAGACAGGCGATACTGAGGGTCGTGCATCAGTGTATAGATTTTATGATCGGTAGTACTGGTGGTTGTGTAGATTCTCAGAGCCGAGTTATCCGACAGCCGGAACACCACCTCTTCGCGCCAGTCGCCGATGATATCGGCCTGTATACAGGGATTGGATTTAGTGCCATTGATGGAGCTGCATGCACCGTCATAGAGGATCGTTTCACCCTGGTATTTGGTAATGCCGGTGCCGTCGAGCAGTTCCCTGAGGAGGTCGCCATCCCACCATATGACATGGTTGGATGATGAAGGTCCGGGGCCTGCATATTCGTCGTGTGCCGATCGCAGGCCACTGGTACCGCCCCAGCATTCCATACCGGGGAACGATGGATTAAGGTCGGCGGAGACGCCCCGTCCCACATCCTCGTTGGGTGTTTTCCATAGTGTCTGTCCAGTGCGTGCGTCGAGCAAGGCAGAACCGGGTGTGCCGGTGCCTTCATGGATGCCCCATTTTTCGAGCCCTGGGCGTGCAGGATCAATATCGGAGACATGCATGGCATCGCCGTGACCATATCCCGTGGTCCATAAACCTGATCCATCGTCGTCGATGGCACAGGCCCCGTAAATGATTTCATCTTTGCCGTCATCATCCACATCGGCCACGCTCAGGTTATGGTTACCCTGCCCGGCATAGGCGCTGTAACCGGGATTATTGCTGTCGAACACCCATCGGGAGGTGAGGGTATTGTTTGCGAAGTCCCATGCAGCAAGCACAGCACGAGTATAGTATCCGCGGCACATCACGAGGCTCGGGTGTACACCGTCGAGATAAGCGACGCATGCGAGGAAACGGTCGACACGGTTGCCATAGCTGTCGCCCCAGCTGCTCACGCTGCCCCGCGGCGGGATGTAATTAACCGTATGGATCGCTGCGCCTGTCTCACCGTCAAAGACAGTAAGGAACTCCGGGCCAGAGAGGATATACCCGCTGGAATTACGATAGTCTGCCCCGGGATTACCGATAACGGTTCCCGTACCGTCTTTGGTCCCGTCGGCTGTTTTGCAGGCCATTTCAGCTTTCCCGTCACCGTCGAGGTCGTACACCATGAACTGGGTGTAATGGGCTCCGGCTCGTATGTTGATCCCGAGATCGATCCTCCACATCAGTGTACCGTCGAGCTTATATGCATCGATGATAACATTACCGGTATACCCATCGTGTGCGTTGTCTTTTGAATTGGAAGGATCCCACTTGAGGATGATCTCGTATTGTCCGTCGCCGTCGAGGTCAGCCACGCTGCAGTCGTTGGCGTTGTATGTATAATCCACCATATCGGGTGTTGTTCCGCCGGGGGGTATCTGCAGCGGCACGTCAAGGTAATCAGTATCCCACACCACGACTGGATCAGAGGGGGTTTGTTCCACACCTTTCACCACGGCTGCGACCGAATAGGTGGAAGAGAGGGTGCCTGCCGGGTCAAGGTAATTTGTAGCGCCGGTGATGGGTTCGGTGTTCAGCAATATGGTCTCCCTGTATAGGTTATAGGTAGTGTTCAGGTATTCTGTTCCGAACGCACGCCAGCTGATAAACACGCCGTTGCTCACTTTCACGGCCACAACTCCCCGGCCGAGCGTTTCCATCTGACGTTGGGCGTCGATATGCAACATATTCAAAGACAGACCCAATATCAGCGACAGGTGCAGCATTGACGGGAATTGCTTCATCATCATCGGTATCAAGTGGTTCTGTTATTTGTACTACTAATATATCATTCTTTCATTATTATCCGGATAATTTGCCGGTCATCTTTTGCTACATGCACGAAGTACAATCCTGTGGCCAGGGACGACAGATCCACCTCGACAAGATCCACATTATAATATATGGGACCATACACAATTTGGCCAGAGGGATTAATAATACTGACAGCTATTTTGCCGCTTGCCTGGGGAAGAGAGATGGTGAGATGTGATTTAACCGGGTTGGGATACATGTCAATGATGTATTTTTCATCACCGGGTCCGTTAACACTCGTGAGGGGGACGATCCTTACCACTCCCGTTTTTGAGAAGAGTGTAGTATCCCAGAGCATCTGCTCCCCCGGGGTGACAGGGACGATCTGATCGAACGTGCCGGAACACCGTGTTGCATCGAGGATATGAATACTATCTCCGGCAACGAAGGGAGGCGTTCCTGTCCGGGTGATATACAATATCCCTCCAAGAGTGACAGTACCCGACACGGCCAGCCGGTCACACAGCTTATCAAGGGTATTGACCTCGATAACAAGAAAGGAGCCCGGCTGCAGGAGAACATCATTATTGACGGTAAGGGTTCCTGTTGAGTTGTTGCCCGGAGCAAGGCTTGCCCCTGCCCCGACAATTACTTTTCCCCCGATGGTTCCCGAACCACCCAGTATGGCGCCGTTATTAACGGTTACCGTTCCTGTGCCGGTACCGCTGCCCGTGCTGTTGTTTACCCACAGTTTCCCTGCATTGACGGTTGTGGTTCCCGTATAGGTATTACTACCGGTCAGTGTCCATGATCCTGTTCCTGTTTTTATAATTGATGCTGACGCGCCTGTGTTTTTGAACTGGTCGTTGCAGATGATGCCGTTAAAGACAGCATTGGTATTTTTTGAACCGATCCTCCAGGTGATGACGGATGATCCTTCTCCCCCTGCACCCAGCTTTGAGGAAGGGGTACCCGAGATCTCACCGATATCCACCGTCACGTTGGACGTCTTTCTATAGATGAGGCTAACGTCATCGCCAAGATTCACCGAGGCGCCGGGCAAACCACCGGCATTGCCCAGCAGGAATGTCCCGCCGTCACTGTTTGTTGTAACATTGATGGTGCCCGTAAAAGCGGACCAGTTGCCTGACAGTTCCGATCGTATAAAGGGTGAATAGAGGTTAAGCGTGCCGCTGCCGGTGAGTGAGCCGGTGAGTGAACAACGGGCATCGAGGTTCAGCCAGGCTATACCATTCTCAGGAATGATCATATCCCAGTCACAGTTATCGGTATAGGATGAAGAATTATCCAGCATGGCGATAGTGCCGTATTCAATGGTCACCGGTCCTGTGCCGAATCCTGAAATGTTGGCCTCCTCTGACGCAAGCCTGATGGTTCCGTTTTTCAGCAGGGTTCCTCCCGAATAAATATTGGCCGATCCCAGCGTCAAGACTCCGCTCCCTGTTTTTATCAGCCTGCCATTGCCTGTCAGCTGCCCATTGATCCTGTGGTTATATCCCGCTGTGTGAATATCAATAGTACCGCCATATTCGCCGAGAGTGATGGACCGGTTGGTGATCGATTCATTGCCGGTAAGGCTTAAGGTGCCACCGTTCAGCACAAGATTAGCGGCCGCGGGATTGGCTGCTCCGCAGGCACTTGCATCACCCCCGTTCTTCAGACCGGCGACACTGAGAACACCCTTGTTTATTACTGTAGACCCGGTGTAATCATTCAGGGTTGTGATGGTAAGTATACCGGTACCTGATTTGACCACGCCGCCATTTCCGCTGATCATTCCGTTACCGGTAAAGGTGTAATTGACTGAAGCATCAACCGTCATTTTGCCGACAGGCAGGGTTCCGGTAAGATTCACGGTAGTATTTGGCGCTCCTGTGTCATTGAACAGGACAGTGTCATTGCCGACAAACCAGTCGGGCACCCCCTTGTTCAGCCAGTTGAGGCTCTTTGCCAGGTCCCAGTCGGCTACCGGAACACCGGTCCAGACAATGGCAGCAGGGGCTCTGACGGAAAGCACACGGAGGACAAGCGAGATACCGGTATCTTCCAGCACATACGGTACACCGGGAATACCGATAATTTCAATATCGTTGACATTTCCGGTGAATGTGCCTGTGTATTGAATCAGGGTATAAGGGCCGGTTGCCAGGTGGACATCCCGGGGAGTTATCATGAATGCATTCCTCCCTGCAATGTTGAGATCCCCATTTATGCATATGATGTCGTTGGTTTTAGCAATACCTGTCGTATCATCCGACAGGTCGAAGGCTACAGTAACATCTCCAAGGAGTGTCAGATGACGAAATATTCTCAATGTATCACCCGTGGCTTCACCGCCCACTCTGATGCGGCTGCTGTTCTCTACTGTCATGCCGTTGCCGAATGAACCACATCCTCCCGCTGTGGCAAGCCTTTTCACATTCACGGTGCTGTTCATGAGCGAACCGTTCACGATGAGCGAGCCGCCCCACACTGCAGTAAATCCTGTAAAGTCGTTGTATGTATTGACGGTCAGTGTGCCTGCACCGGCTTTTAGCAGGCCGGTCGTTCCTGTCAGGTATCCCGGCCCATCCCATGTATAATCGGAAGGTGAATATACTGTGATGGATGACGGGATCAGCGATCCGTTAAGAATAACATTCCCTTCGGCACCGGATATGTCAAACAGGACGTCATCCCCGTTGTTGAAGGTTGACAGCGATCCCTCGTACAGCCAGCCTGCCGTGGTGTTCAAATCCCAGGTATTACCGGTATGCCAGGTAAGTTTTGCAGCCATCATGGGTGGCGGGGGTACGGAATCCATACCGTGACCTATGAAGAAACCGGGATGCGGGGGCTGATTGTACGCATTATTCTGCCATGCCACGGCAATACGGTACTGGGGATCGTGCATGGGTGTGTACATACGGTGTTCCGTGGGGATGACCGTGGTGTAGATTCTGAGGTACTGGTTATCGGTGGTACGCCATATCACTTCTTCTCGCCAATCGCCAAGGATATCGGCCTGGAGACAGGGGTTACCCTTGGTCCCATTGATGGAATAGGTTCCATTTGCTGCCAGCAGGGGAACAGTACCTGTACCGTTGAATTTGGAGATGGTACCGATCCCGGTTGCGGCTTCATCGCCGAGCCAGTCATGGTTAAGGAATTCCCTGAGCAGGTCACCGTCCCACCATATGACGTGGTTAACGGGAACCGATGCCGGTGGCAATATGGTGCCTTTGCAGTTGTACATCGGGCATTCGGTGGCGCCCCACATCTCGAAACCCCGGTAATCGGCCGTAATATCGGCGGCGCAGGCCCTTCCCATATCTCTGTTACCGGTATACTGGATAAGTATCTCGCCGGTTGCTGCATCGCGGTAGGTGCCGCCCCAGTTTGGCGACGCTTCATGGGCCTGCCATACTTCCAGTCCCGGCCTGTCGGGATCCATGTCTGAGACATGTAACGCATCCCCGTGCCCCAGGCCGGTACTGTATAATCCGGAGCCGTCATCGTCAATGGTCATTGATCCATATACTATTTCGTCCCTGCCGTCGTCATCCACATCGGCCACGCTGAGGTTATGGTTACCCTGCCCGGTGTATTCGGGAGGCCATTCATCGCTGTCAAACCTCCAACGTTCGGAGATAGTGCCGCTGCGATAATCAAGCGCGACCATTTTTGTACGGTGGTATATACCCCTGCATATCACGAGTGAGGGTCTTTTCCCGTCGGCATATATGACGGCCATCATGTTATTGCCGGAGCGATGGGCCAGCTGCGCCAGGGTCATTCCCGGTAGTCCCCACTGTGACAGGGGCTCACGGGAAATATACGTGGTTCTGGCCACCTCCCTACCCGTAGTGCCCTCGTACAAAGACAGGAATTCAGGTCCGTCGATCATGTCATCACCAATGGCTGTGGGACGGTAATTAGTGATGCCGTCACCATCCACATCTCCGATCTCCGTACCAGTACCGTCAACAGTTGCCTCGGATGTTTTTGTAACCACTTCGGCTTTCCCGTCCCCGTCAAGATCGTAGACAACAAAATTTATTTGTGTCATATTCAATAGATTAGGACCCAGATCGATGGTCCACAGCCATGTTCCGTCGAGGCGATAGGCTTCAAGGAGGGGAGTATATTGAGGTTCCGGTGACCGGTCGGGCGGAAGGCGTTTCACCACGATCTCATAATTGCCGTCGCCGTCGAGATCGCCCACCGATGCATCGTTCAGTTCGTACTCACCGGCGATCTGACGGACAGGAACATCCATGAAGGATGCGGGCCACACGGTGGCCGTATCGGTGGCTTCAAGTTCGGTTCCGTTCACGATGGCTTTAACATGATACCGCGAGCCGGGAGAGCCCGCCAGATCGAGGTAGTTACTCGCTCCCGTAATAGGAGCCGTATTGATCTTTTCCGATCCCCGGTAAATATTGTAAGAGACATTCCTCCATTCGCTTCCCGTTACGCGCCAGCTGATAAATACACCATCACTGACCTGCACGGCCAGGGTGCCGCGGTTGAGCTTTTCCATCTGCCGCTGCGTATACAACGGAGACAGATCGATGCTCATAATGAGGAGCAAAACAACTATATTCCTGACATTTAACATCTTCCCATCATCAAGGGAAACAGGCTGGTAATGAGTACCCCAATAAATATATTTTACGCCAATTTGCCGGTTTCAGTTACATTCCTCACTGCCCGGACTTTTCAACCGGAGAAAGGAGAGGCGCAATAACCCCGGAATATTAGAAAGTATCATAACCAAATCCGTGGAAATGCCGGTCATTAACACCGTTAATAGCCCGGTTAATCTCTCACCCGCTCAAATAATGCTTTTATGGTTAAAAAATAGCCATTTAAATGCACGGATCAGCTTTCGGAGATTACCAGGGGTGATCACGTACACTTTCATCTCACCATTCATTGAACCAGCGGGGACATCTGCAGGATTCCATGTCCACGGACAGGGGTAAAAAAAGTATTCCACGGTTGGCCGTGGAATACTTCAACGATTATCAGCTGATCGCAAATTTATTTAAGGATCAGTTTCACATTTTGTGTTTTATTACCTGAGCGCAGGTGGACGAAGAAGATGCCTTTCTTATCGAGGGTGATCTCCTGTGGTCCGCTGACGCCCCTGAATTCCCTCACCAATACGGTTCTGCCGAGCAGGTCGCGCACTTCAATATTGTAGTTGGTCAGCTCACCTGCATCGAGGTAGAACCTGTTCACCGCCGGATTCGGGTAGAGGTTGAACATTTTTTCACCCGGTGTCTCAATTCCAAGCGGCCGTGCATCGATTTTCACCTCGTTGCTTGTGATTTCAACGGATCCGTATTTGCTTACACATACCACGTAATACACACCGGCAGTGGCAAAATTCGGGGTATATGAGGTGCCTGTCTGCGGAGTGCTGAAGGATGAGTAGGGTCCTCCCACGGCGGTACCATACTTCCATTCCCTGCTGTCGGCAGCAGGTGATTCGGTAACAGTGAGAGGTGTTCCATCCTTGGTAGCTTCTATTCTCTGGTCGGCTGTTGGTGCAATATCAACAGACACAACCTTAACAGCAACCTCATTGCTTGTAAACTGACTGACACCTAATGAACTGACGCAAACCACATAGTATATACCAGCAGCGGTAAAGTTGGGAGTATACGATGCGCCGGTCTGGACCGGTTCAAAAGCATTGTATGTACCGCCGGATTCGGTTGCATACATCCATTCCCTGGTTTGTGCTTCAGGTGCCTCGGCAACCGTAAGAGCTGTTCCGTCCTGACCCACCTTGATCACCTGTTCGTCTTCAGGGGCAATGCTGACAGTCACTGATTCAAGAACGATGATGGCCACCTCGTTACTGTAGATTGTCTTGGTACCGAAGGTGCTGGCACATACAATATAGAATGTATCTGCCTGGGCGAACATCGGTGTATAGGTCTCTGTGGTGACGGGTGAAGGCAGAGAGACATAACCGGAGCCGGGAGTGGTTGAATACAGCCATTCCCTGGAGGCAGGTATTGCCGACTCGGTAACCGTGATGGGCATCCCTTCTTCCGCCAGGACGATATACTGAGTACCCGCGGGTTCAATCGACGTGGAAAGCACCCTTACACCCACCTTATTGGAAACATATGTATTAGTGCCGTCACTGCCTTCGCACAGGATATAGTAATCGCCGGCGCTGGCGAAAGTTACCTGCAGGGTATCACCGGTCTGGGCAGGTTCAAAGGGCACATATTCACCGAACCTGTCGGTGGAATATTTCCATACGTATGAAGTGATGCCGGTATTGTTAACAACCGACAGCTTTGAGATCTCCTCGCCCACTTCAACGTACTGGTTTTCTTCCGGTGTGATTCCGAAGGCGGTCAGACTGCGGGAGCTGATATAGGTCATATTCCTTGCCATGTCGTATTCGACAACGATCATGTTTTCCGCATCGGTAACCAGGTGCCCATTGTTGATTTGTGTCTGAGCGCCAGCAGTCCAGTCACCTGTAACCTGCATGAGCCCGTTTCCTGTTATCGTAATGATGCTCTTCGCAGGATCGGTGGAGAACCTGTCAGGCAGATTGCCATAGGTAGTGAATTTCCCGTTGCCGCTTATATTGACGAAACCACCTTTTGTGAGACCGCTATTACTAAGCATGAAATAGCTTGACCTGACAATAAACTCACCGCCATTGACGGTAACGGTACCATCCTCGAGACGAAGGTCGCTGTATGAAACCGCTCCGGATTCAAGGACCATGGTCCCAAGCAGATCATAGTTGCCCCCCTTGGAAATATGGAGAGTATCCACGCCCTTATTCACTGTTACCTCTGCTGCCGCGTTTAGGAGAATATTATTAATTGTGTCGTTACTGCCAGTATCCTCAAAAACCAGTTGATTTGTATACGTGGTCGGATCTCCCACACGAAGGATATTAAAAGGTATATTGGCATGTGGCAGCCAGTTCTCAGCTTTGTGCGGAGAATTATCCACGATCCCTTTCCAGTCAATGACATAGGTAGCATTATCCACCAGTATTAAAACATCCTTGCTCGGAAAAGAGTTCGTTCCATCGGTACCAATACAGGAAACATAATATGAACCCGGGTCATTGAATACCGGTGTGAACTCATCTGCCGTAGCCGGCGGTTCAAACGAAACATAATCAGCGCCCGGGGTGTTGCTCCATTTCCATTCCACACCGGTAATACTGGCATCCTTTGTTACCGTCAGCATGGCTCCTTCCATCCCCGGCCTCAGGTACTGTTGTGTTGACGGACTGACAGACAGGAGGTCTGAACCAACATAGAAAATCACTTCATTGGAGATCCTGGCATCACCGTCTCCCGTACAAACGACATAGTATCTTCCGGGAACGGTGAACACGGGTTCAAGGGTGTCATTGGTCTCTGCAGGAGAGAAGGACTGATAACCGGATCCGCTGGTAGTAGTAAATTTCCATTCGAAGGTTGTAGTAGCGGCCCAGGCATCGTTTGTCACCACGCCGATCTTCTCTCCAACTTCATTGGTAATAAGGAACTGTGGTTCGGGCGGTTCAACGACAAAAGCCATCTTATGCCTGCAGGTGATCTTCGTCCAGTTAGTAGCTGCATAATATTTCACCACGATGTCGTAGTCCGGATCAGAAACCAGCTGGGCCGAATCTATCAGACTTGCAAGCGCGGTGCGATAATCTCCTTTCAGATCGATACGTCCGTAAGGCGAGACTTTCATGATCCCACCGGGTTCAGACTTATCGGGGAACCTTCCAAAGCCACCTTGAGCCTGTTCGGCGGTATAGACAACATAACCGGTACCTTCCACATTTAAGAATCCACCAAAAGCCGGATTGCCTGCACCTCCGAAAAACAGGTATTTTCTTACCTCCAGAATACCTCCGCTGGTAACATTAATCACAGTGTTTGTATCCTCAATCTCCACCCTGCGCATTCTCAACTTGCCGTGATCAATGTTTATGGTACCCCAAAGAGTCGGTGTTTCCTGGGTTATCTCCAACTGGTAGATACTATCCGTGAATGCAATGGTCATCTGGCCTGTTGGACGGATCGTCAGGTTGGCAATGGCCAGGTTTGCACTCCCTGAGAAGACCGGCTGATTGGTAAACTTATAGGCGGAGTCAATTACCAGAATATTACTCGCAATCGCCTGTTGAGGTTCCCAGTTGGCGGGATCAGTAGCATCCGAACTCACCAGCCCTGTCCAATTCAGCGTTACCTGGGCAAAAACTGATTGTGCCGTGAATAACGCTACCAGGACCAGGCAGGCGATTTTGCATGTCCGGACTATCCGGCCAGCAAAAAGACTGTGAATTTTTACTGAGTAGAGTTTTCTCATAAGGCATTTGGTTTTAGTTAATAATTCCTTATCTGACTAAAGTTAACGATTTCAAATAAAAATAACAAACAAGTTCGTCATGAGCCAGGTGTTGTCTGTTCTTCATTTTAAATAAATAATTAATAATCAGCGTATAACGGCAGGAACCAGTTTTCCCTGACCATTAATTTGGAACGCACGGTTTCGGCTTCGGGGTAACCGGCGCGTTGCAGCTTGGCATAGATTCTGTCGGCCAGTATGGCCGGGTTATTTTCATGGATCGACCAGCGTACGAGGTCGCTCCAGCGATGTCCTTCAAATGCCAGTTCCATCGCACACTCGCTGATCAACGTTTCTTTGATAAATGTGAGTGAATCGGTGTATTCCGGTACTTCCACGTTGGCAAGGTAAACCCTTCCCCTGAGCCCGGTATTACGGTGCCACAGGTCGCGCAACCCGAGTGGCACCTGATTGGCACCCGAAAAACGTGCATCAAAATTAAAGGGAAAAGGAAGGTTAGTACGCTGCAGGTATGTGATGTCGGTAGCTCCCGGCACATCATAGGTGGGGCGGATACCTGCGTTAAGCAGGGCCATCGCCAGCTTATACTTACCTTCCTGGTTGGCTGCTTCCATAAAACGGAGGTGCAGCTGTCCCGTTCTCCAGAGGAACCACTGGCCGCTCCTGTCGAAAGGATCCAGCGGAGAGTAATCAGCAATGAACTTCATGATCTGGGGCTCGCCCCCCACCATTCTGTACGAGCTGCCCTCACCCCGGAAGTCCTTCACAAAACCGTTTCTCTGCACCTGAGCATCCCAGGTATCGATAACCACCTGCGATGGCCTGAGCAAATAGTTGCCCGCTGTCCTGGAAAAATAGTTGAGGAAGGGGTTGGCAGGAGGATAATTTTCCGAGAAATAGAGCACCCATATCCACTCACCAAAATAGTCGGTTGACTGGGGAACAGAGAACATCGTGCCCCAGTTGTTCAGGGAACTGTTCTCGTCCATGTAGTAATACCGCACATAACCGCTGTTGAATTTTGTGAGGGTGTACACATCGCCATAACAGCATTTATACGAGTCGTAATTGTTCTGCCCTATATCTCTTTCCATCACTGTTTTGTAGTATGAAGCGGCTTGCAGGTAATTTCCCTGCCACAGGTACAGATCTCCCATGAACATCTCCTTGTCGATGAACATGATCCTCGTGCTGTAGCCATCAATAGTTGTGATGAATGAAGGATCGGTGTAGAGGGAATGATAGGGCAGTGACTCCATTGTCTTGACCAGCGTATCGACCATCTCTTCGATGGACAGGATGGGGTACGATCCGTCGGTGATCGCCTGAATATTCTCCACCTTATCCACCGGTTCGGTAATATAAGGCACATGGCCGTAATGCACCGCCAGTTGCAGGTAAAGCCAGCTTCTGAGGGTGGCAATGTCGGAATAGCGCTGGTTGTATTCTTCCCTGGAGAACTTCAGGTCATCCAACATGATATTGAAGTTATGCAGCACATCATTACAGTCATTAATGAGTGAAAAGAAGGGACGGGGATCGGCATAGGGATTATATCCGCTCACCTCATGCAGGTTGAGTTGCCGCAGGTGATGGTCGGCGTTGGCTGTCACATCCATCAGGTCGGCGCGCAGCTCGTTCAGGATGACATACTTGTCGGCCAGGTAGAGCAGTTTCCCATAGATACCGCGTACGGCAGCATCCGCGTCATATTTATCGCGGAAGTGGTTATCCGGTAGGAGCAGGTCTTTCGGCTCGACATCAAAAAACTTCTCGCATGAAACCATTGCTGCCAGGAAGAGAACCGGTATTATGTAATATGCACATCGATGTTTCATACCTGCATATGATTATAGTCCAACATTAAATCCGAAGAAGAATGATCGTGGTTGTGGTGTAAGCCCGAAATCGATACCCTGTACCAGCGGCGAGTCGCCCAGGCTGAACTCAGGGTCCATACCAAGGTACCCGGTAAGAGTGAGGAGGTTATATCCTCTGACAAACATCTCCAGTGTATTGATAAAGCGTGTTTTCAGCGGCAGTGTATAACTGAGGGTGACATACTTGAGGCGGAGGAACGATCCGTCCTCTATCCACCGGTCGGAGAAGCGTGCATTGCCTATGGGGTCTCCCCATCGTGCGGCCGGCACATCGGTAACCTGTCCTTCCTGTCTCCAGCGGCTGAGCACGGCCGGTGTCTGGTTGTCGGCATTCTGCATCGATTCCAGGCGGAAACGGAGATGGTTATATACGTCGTTCCCGACAGTAAAGCTGATGCCCATATCCACCACGAGGTTTTTCCAGGTTATCCGGTTGGATAACAAGCCCGTAAGGTCGGGGTTCGGATCACCTATGATCTGTCTGTCATTCTCATCGATGATATCATTACCGTCAATATCCTGGAAGTGGACATCGCCGGCAGAGAAGGGAACCAGGTCGGTGTTTGGCATGAGGGCCCTCAGGCCTGATGCCGCGGCCTCCGCCTGTGTGGCAAACACACCCAATGTTTTATATCCGTAAAACAGGTTTACAGGCTCACCGGTACGGGTAAGGATGGTGGCGCCGTACGTGCCGGTGATACGCTCATTACCCGGGAAGCTGAGCACTTTCGTTTTATACCGCGACAGGATCAGTCCCACGTCCCACTTCAGGGAGTGGTTGTTCAGCAACCGGGCATTGATCGATGCCTCAAGGCCTGCGCTGCTAAATGAACCGTCGTTTTCGATATAATAATCAAATCCGCTGAGGGGATGCGCTTCCATAATATTTAACATGTTGGCGGTTGTGTTATGGAAGAAGTCGAGCTGCAGGAACAGGCGCTCCTTCAAAAATGCCGCATCCACGCCGGTATTGAACTTGCGGTTGGATTCCCATTGCAATTCAGGATTCCACAGGTTTCCCTTGACCAGCCCCTGCGAGCCGAGGAAGTTCTGGGATATGTAATACTTGCGGGCCGAATAGTTTCCTATATCATCATTGCCTGTGATGCCGAAGCTGGCCCTCAGCTTGAGCATATCAAGCCCAGCAACCTTATTGAAGAAAGGCTCTGATGATAGGAGCCAGGCACCAGATATCGAGGGGAAGACACCGAATGTTCCGGAGAGGAGAGACAAGCCCTTTGCTTCTTCGCCGAAACGTGATGAACCGTCGAGCGCCAGGTTGAGCGACAGGAAATACTTATATTTATAATTATAGTCGGCCTTGAGGTACCATGTCATATAGTTCCAGTCGCCGAAGTAGCCGTCCACCTGCCTTAATGAACTAACGCCCGAACCGAGGCTGCGCATCTGGTCGTTGGGTGAATTATAGTCGAGCCCCCAGTCACCCTGGCTGGTATTCATACCGATGCGCATACCGGCAAGAGCATTGAGGTGATGGTTCCAGCCCAACGAACGGGTAAACGATATCCTTGCGTCGTTGTTCACGTTGAGGTATCGCTCCACTTTATGTCCCATTCTGTTCTCGGCCACAGCCTTTGTAAGGGTATCACCCGCGATCCCCAGGTGAGGCACGAAAATATTGTCGCGTAACTTGTCAAAATTTATACCCAGGAGGTTATGTACAAACAGGTGATCCGACACCTTGTACCTGGCGCTCACACTACCAATGATCTTGTAGTTATTGCTGGTAGCCGTGAGGTTCCTCACGACGGCCGTAGGATTGCTCACACCAAAGATATCCTCATCCTCCAGGTTGGGAGAGACAGCTCCGGTAGGGCTGATGACGTTGGGATAGGTAAAGGGTGATTTTATGAGGCTCAGGTGCAGGGGATTGGTCTTCGGTGCATCACCGTCTTCCTTCAGGTTGTTCTGGTTAAAAGTAAATCCCAGGTTGGTAAACATGGTAAGCCTGGGCGAAATATTGATATCCGAATTGAAGCGGAAGGTGTAGCGGGAAAGGTCAGTATTCTTTATGATACCTTCGTGGCGGGTATAACCTACGGACAATGCGTAGAGGGCAATGTCGTCCCCGCCGCTGATTTTCAGGCCCACGTTCTGGTTATAACTGTTTCTGAACACCTCCTTCTGCCAGTTCATATCGTTGTGATAACGGTAGTAATCACTGTATCCGGGGTCATCATTCATATAGGGAAGCGACAGGATGGAGTCAGAGCTTAACGGCACTGTCTGGAGTATTTCTGCGAGGTAAATCCTGTAATCATCGGCTTTGAGGAGGGGCATTTGAGGAGGCTCGAGGTTCAGCCCGCCATACATGCTGAAATCGATCTTAGTCTCCAGCTCCGTGGGTGTTGTGGTCTGGATGAAAATAACTCCATTGGCGGCTTTGGCGCCGTAAATGGATGCCGCGTCGCGCACCACCGTTATGTTTTCAATATCACGAACATTGATGCTTGACAAGGGGTTCGACAGGTATCCGTTGATGAGGGGCTGACCGTACTGCTTCGTTTCAAGAATGAACCCATCAAGGATGATGAGGGGCTGGTTGGTTGCATAGAGGGAGGAGAATCCCCGTATGAACATATCTGCTCCGCTACCACGAACACCTGAGGCGGTAATGGTGCGTAAACCCGGCACCTGGTCTCTAAACATCTCTTCGGCCGAAAGGCCGGTATTCATCCGGCTCTTCTCACGGGTATTCAGGGAGGTTACCGACTGTGTTGAATGCCACTCAGGGATAATATCATAGTACTGGTTCGCATTCTTATAATATGATGAATAGTTCTCCTCGAACAGCAAGATGTTCACGGTTGTTTGTCCTTTCACCGGCATGACCTTTGGCTGGTAGTCCCTCCCCGACACCATGATCACCACCTCATCACCGGGCACCTGGAGGGAGAAGTATCCGATGCTGTCGCTAAAGGTGGACGAGAAGCCGGGGACAGAGATGCTGATCCCCTCCACGGGCAGGCGGGTGGCAGCATCGGTCACACGGCCGTTAATCACACCTGCGGCGGGTTCCTCTGCCTGGGCAAATCCCTGGAGCCAAATGCCATGCATCAGCATAGCGATGAAAAGTGTCCGTGCATAGGAAATGAGTCTCATAGCATATTATTTATTCAAAAACGGGTACTGCTTTCAGGTAATCAAGGGTAATGGTCATGTTATTACCGCCGCCGGTAACCTGCAGCCAGAGGTCCTGGTACTGAACCAGCACCAGCTGTCCAAGGTATATTTCCTGTGCTGTTTGATAGAGTGTATCGGTGACAGGCACCGGTGCCGGCGTAATGATGGAAGGTTCGCTCCATATGTAGTTTTTCCCGGCCATACCGATGATCCGCACCCTTGCCAGCTCCTGCTGAAGCACCAGGTCGGGATTAGGATTACGATAGGAACCGTTGAAGTCGTTCACCGCCTTCCAGTAAAACTTGTATGTAGTAGCCACCACATTGCCCAGGTAATATTTTATGCTTCCGGGGTTGGCTCCATGGTTATCAAGGATGAAGTCATACCCGCCCGAAGCCTCCGGTTTCTGCCGTTTGTACCCCGTCTGTCCCGTAAGTGAAGTGGTGATGATCCTGGTGCTGTCTTCTCCTTCAATGATGATGGGAGGTATTTTATCCTGCAGGCGTACATCACAGCTGTTCAGCACATACACGATACCATTGCTGGCTTCCATGGTCTGAACGAGGGAGGAGGTGCTGAACGGTATCTTAATATTAAACATGGAGAGGAGCGTATCGGGCAGATCGCCTGGTTCGCGGTAGCCGGGGAAAACCAGGTCACGGCAGATGTGCCATGCAGTGAGGCTGTCGCTCTCTACCGGATCATCGAGGACAAAATAGTCCCTGTATTTCTGGAATTCGGAATTAAACACCGGATCCTCAATAAGGAACACGGTAGTCAGAGAGTCTTCGAGACGAAGGTCGCGCACCCGGTCAAGGAAGGGATTATACCATACCATGCCCGAGGCCATGTCATAGATGGGTTTGCCCGTGATGGGATCAACCCCGATGATCTTTGCCACGGAAGGGTCAAATACCATGCGTGACATGCCGGTCAGGTATCCCGTATGCAACGGGCACTGGCTGGCAGATTCGATAATTTCCCAAACGTTGGGTTTGGGCACCAGTGGACGGTCTATCTTATGGAGTATGCCGTTGGCAGCCAGGATATCATACGGTTCCTGCACAAATGCCTCATCGATCGTTTTATTCTCACTGTCAAGTACCAGGTTTTTACCACTGAACATTTTCATTATTTTCTGTGGGAGCGACTGGCTGTAAGAGTAAGCTGTAAAGCATATATGGTTTCCGACAAACCGGGCGAGGGTTGCCGAATCATCGAGTAAAACACCGCTCAGTGTACTCATGGCATCATCGGTAGGTGCCCATACGGTATACAGTTTGGATGAGCTCAGCTCATCCTCCCATCTTGCCTCTGACAGCAGACCGGCAAACACCTTCAGGTCGGGATCGTTGCTGAGGATTTCCATCAGGTTGTCCCTGACCACTCCGTCCCGTAACCGGATGTGTTCATCCCACTTGTCGGTGCACGAGGCTAATGCAGCAATAAAAAGAAACCCGACGAATAGTGTCCTGATGTGAACCATAATGAACAGCGGTTTCCGTATCCATTTATCACGGTTCCGGGGGTGAGGGATTGGCTCTGTCGTGTACTTTTTATGTTCCATGAGCAGTATTTGAATTTGATCAGATAGATTATTGTTTCGGGTACCATTCGGGTTTATCGCAAAGGATACCTTCATTGTTTATCCGGGGCCATAGCTGATCCTCCTCCACGGGAATAAACTGTATCATGTCGATCCAGAAACCTTTATCCCCGTTATTGATAACCTGGCATTTGATAGTATGTCTTCCGGTGTTAGGCACCTCGATGGTACCTGCCAGCTGACCGACCCAGCGTCCTGAACGATCCGTCAGTGTGACAGAATCGTCAGGATGATAGCTGTATCGCTTGAATCCCTGTAACTCCAGTTCTTCATCCGTTAAGGTGCTGGACAACTGTACGCCCGTATTGATGACGTTCGGCAGCACTTCATCATTAAAATAGGCAAGGAACTTGGGTCTCCTGTTCATGTCAGCCCCATCCGTTGAGTTACGCGTACACATCCACATCTTATATCTCCCCTTCACCAGTACCGGTGTTTTAAACTCTATCCAGGGGACAACCGCGGTCCGGAACGAGAATGAGAAACAGTCCATATAGATGAGATGATCAGCCCAGAAATCGGCATGCACATCATAGTATATGGATGCATTTCCGCCCCAGGTGACATCTTCTAATTGTCCCTGGACAAGAGCTACATAGCTACCGGGGGTTCTGAATACACCTGCCAGTTTCCGCAGTTCCGGCTGATCGCACACATCCCAGTAAATCCGTATTGGGAACCTTACCTTGATAAAAATATCTTTGGAAAGGATATGGTACACTCCGTTTCCGGCAGTATTATCGCTTAATGCACGGTTGACGGGTGATCCTTTTTCCAGGATGCCCTGGAACACATCTTCATTGATCAGTACCGAATCGGTTTTCAGGCGGATGGTTATGACCTCCTGAGGAACGAAAGTATTGTGCACAGGTTCTGTAACGATATCGCCCACATACTTCAGGCTGTTATCGAGTATATGATATGCCACATACATGTAAAGGCTGTCTTCCCTGTTTTTCGGATCCGTTGTACTCTGGTATTTGGCCACCAGGTCGTCGACCGAAAATATCCCTTCCTCTGCATACACTTCATCGGTGGTGGCGAAGACAGTGAACCAGCGTTTTTCTTCAACCGGCAAATCACCGGTAGGTATGAGTTTTAATGTATCATAGAGACCCGTCAGCTTCAATGCATCGCTGAAGATGCTCAGCTGTGAATCCTGTTCAATGAGTTCAGCAACAGAGCTTGTCACCGGCTCCAGCATGGTTTTCACAGAATGGACAATGCCGTTTGCCACGCGGATATCAACATGTTCCACCTCTGAGTACTTGTTGATCTTTATCTTTGCCTCACCTTCCTCGAAAAAGGTTCCTGCCGTGAGATACTGGCCGTACATGGTGGGGGCAGGCAGTTTGCCGTCGGTAAAACGGGTGGAATTGATGGTGTCGACAATTACATGGTAACGCACCAGGGTTTTCAGCTCTTCAGGTGTGAAATCATTAACAGAAGATTTCCCGTGCTTCTGCAGGAAGGCATCCACCGCCTCGTTCGTCGGTGCGAAACAGGTGTATGTACCGTAAGCCTTGAGGAAGGAGACAGTGCCTGACCTCTCCAGGATCTCATAGAAGCCAGAAAAGGTTTCGCTTTCCTGCTCAAAATAGGTGCCCATGAGTACATCCTCGGAGGTGGCAATAATGTACTCTTCCTTCCTGCAGCCGGTTAATATCATCAAGGCGAGGAAAACAAGCACAATATTTTTAAAGGTTTTCATACCGGGAAAATTTGTTCAGTTAGTCCTCATCATAAAACTCGTTCTGTACCAGCTTCGGATTAGCCTGAAGCTCGGTATAATAGATCGGCAGGTAATGGCTCAGAGGGTCCATGTATTTGTTTTTTATGGATACCTGTTTGTCTGCCGGTGCACTGCGAAGAACCATATCTATCATCAGGTCCATCCGTTCGTAGCTGTTTCTCCTGGCGTTACGCAGCACATCGAACCACCGTTTACCTTCATAGGCGAACTCACGGCAGCGTTCGGCAAGGATAAAATCACCCATGGTCCTGGCATCCGTGATTTGTTCAATATTTGTGGATCGTGACGCATGGGCACGTCTCCGTATGACACGTACCAGTTCCATGGCTTCCTGAACGTATCCCAGCTGGTTCAGAGCTTCAGCCTTGAACAGCATGATCTCCGCCAGGCGGTAGACGATGAAATGTCCATGTGCCTCATAATCCAGCCGTGCCGTTTCCCTGTCCTTGCCGACATATTTCCATATGGTGAAGTTATCGCTCTGCTTATACGAGCAACCATCGGCACGTATATCGGCGCTGTCCGGGGGCAGGTTGATATCCATCGGGAAGAATTCCTCGATAGCCATGGCCGACGCCTTGAAGTATTTGTTTCTTTTCAACAGGTTATAATAGGGATTAAGGATCTCCGTGGAGAACTGCAGCTCGAATATTCCTTCCACCGAATTCCCTTCCACATAGAGGTTGTTGAACCAGAGGTCGTCATTCTCCAGGAGGCCATACATACCCGAGTTGAGGATTTTGTTGCAGTACCATACGCAGCTGTCGTACTGCTCATTCCACAGGTACACATCTGCCTGTATGGCATTCACGGTGTAGGTTGTGATCCTGCCCTTGTTGGAGGCTACATCTCCGTATGAGACAGGCGCATATTTCTCGGCTGCCCTGAGATCCCTCTTGATCTGGTCAATCACTGCCTCCATGCTGCTCTTGGGTTCGGCAAATTCCTCGGCATCA
>JAXDBV010000321.1:0-6970 GCA_034678415.1 Bacteroidales bacterium | reverse complement strand
CCCACGGGGACTTCAACGGAAGGGAATTTTTCATCATCCCAGAATATTCGAAGGATGATCCGTCTCAGGAACCAGGGATCCCGCGAGTCGATGGTAATCCAGATCCTGTTGATAATGGCGGGGCCGTCGATGATGGCAAGGATAGCTGTATCCCCGGCGTGGATGTTGATTCTGTCGTTATTGCCTCCGGTGGTATCATAGCTTGATACCTGGAATGAACCTGCATCCGGCGGCATGAATAGTGCAACAGTCCAGGGATTGTGCCGTCCAGGTTTCTTCTCATCGACGATAAGCCATAACAGGGAAAGGATCAGGATGATCAGAACGCCGTAATAACCCAGTACGCGTTTCATCGGATTAATCCAATGTATGAAGGTCAATGATAACTTTTGCCATGATAGCATCCCAGATGTAGTTGGGAGGACAGTCGAGCACAGTATTATCGGCGCTGTAAGATTCCCAGAAGTTATGGTTCACCGAGAGCTGTGTAATCACTGCATCCAGCATCTTACCGGCCAGCTGGCGTGCCTGTCTCTCATAGCCATAGTCCAGTAAACCCCTGAAGATCAAATAATCCCACAGAAGCCATACCGGCCCGTTCCATTTACAGCAGTAATCCACGTATGGGCTATACCACTCGTCGTCGGCTGCCAGGGTAGGCACGCCATACCGGCGCCAGAACTTTAATGGATCGGTCAGCTTCCCGACAAGGATATCGGCCTTCTCCTTTGTTGCCACACCGGCCCACAGGGGAAGAAAACCGATGATCTCCATTCTTTTCAGGTCACGATCCATAAACTTGAATGAGTGGTTAACCTTATCCACATGGTAGTAGAATCCTGTTGACTCATCCCACATGATGGCATTGATCCGTTTAGCGATCGCATCAGCTTTCTCCTTCCAGGCGGAGGCTTCCTCACTGCATTTCAGCAGTTGTGCCATTTCAGCCAGGCATTTTATCTCCTTCACCACCATTAGCGACAGATCAAGACATTCCAGTTCATCGGAAATATCTTCCTTGTCAATATCAAGGTGTCTTTCTTTGGATACCTGAAATACAACATTATACCAGTCGCGCACATTTTCAATGATGCCGTATGGACCCCACTCAAACAGTCCGTCATGGTCGGTATCCCTGTTCTCCAGCAGCCAATGGACATATTTTTTCCCCGACTCATATGCATCTGCAAGGAATGAGGTATCGTTGCTTACCCTGAACAGTTCGAGGTTTATCCAGCTGAAAAAGGGAGCCGATGTTGTTGGCCTGCCCTGATGAGGGTAGGTTTGTGGTCCCCTTGGTCCGTGACGGTATGCAATCAGTCCGTCCTCGTCCTGCTGTTCAATATACACACGTTGTGAGCCCTGAGCCGACAATGGATCGAGGTAGACATATGCCAGCATGCTGAGCGATTCGTGCAGTACCTGGTGCCCATGCCCCCAGCCCCACAAGGGATTGCGTGAGAACACGTAAAAATTATGTGTGGCGGCTCCCTCAGGAGGAAGCATGCAACCCCTCACAAGATTAAAAGCACTGAGATATACCATCTTCTCTGACCGTTTCCTGAAATTAATACGAGGCACCTGACGGAACAGGTTCACGTTGTCATCCGCGTATGGCTGCAGGTTTTCGTTTTTCAACCTGGAGATCTTCCCTGCCAGTTCTGCTTTATCAGCTGCCTGATCCTGCCATCCCCTGAAATATCTCACATGTGCCTGTTCGCCCGGGTTCAGGTGTATCCTGCCATGGATAGAGACAAAATCGACAAATCCCTTTTCGGCAAGGTTGAGACTGTCACAACGATTTTCAGAATACCAGTCTGTCTTAATGGTATTGTAAAACTGGTCCAGTGAACCCTTATATGCTCCGTAGGAGTATGGAATAAAGCTGACGGAGAACAGATCACGGGTGCGTGTTGGATAAGGAGCCGTCGCCGACAGGTTGCTGATAAGGCGTTTTCTGGACTCATAATGATGAGTGATATACCCACACAGGTCATCATCCCAGCCAATAACTTGCAGCGAGTCGTTGCCCAGTTCAAGGACAGGGTAGATATCAATAACCTGAGGATGACCGGCTGTATTGGTAATCTGCAGGTCGACAAGGGCAAGATCTGAGCTGTGAACAAAGAAGGTCTCCTGTACCAGTACACCCTGGAATGGCTGGTACTCCATCAGTACCATATCGGGGAATGTACATCTGATCACCGGTTTCCTGTAGTACTTTGCCAGTTCATCAATCACCAGCTTATTAACCATCCAAATGGTATAAAACCTTCCGGCCTGATCACCCGAATAATGTAAAGGTTCGGAAGGAGAATAATAATCCATCTTGTATCCTTTATCACCGTACAGGCGGGACCGGCACATCGCGGCCGTATAGGTGGTGTATACCGCATCATTGGCCGTAGCATTGATCATAAGGTAATGATCGCTAACCACAGGTTCTTCAGTACTTATTCCGGCATTGTAGAATGAAAATGATGAGTTTTTACCGGATTTATGGCAAGAAGAAAAACAGATAAAGATACTCAATAATATTAAATTATATCTATACATTATTAATATATTATTTAATATTATTAATATTTGTTTAAATATTATTTAGTATTGTTTTAATTTTATTATATTGCATTTTCCAGTTCAGGGCGGGACAAATGATCACTTCCCGTAAGGATAAGTGAAGTCCCATCACCGGATCATTTTTCTTCCGCGTCCTTCACACAGCGGAAACCAACGGTAGCACTCCTGTCATATCCGGGAGACACAAGGAGCATCATTTGTGTTTGGCTGAGCGGTTGTGGTCCGCCTTTGATATACCACCAGCTGGAGGAAGGTTTGAAGTAGCTTCCTCCCCGTATGATCACGAAAGTGTTGCTGCCGTTTTCGTACACATCACTGGTATACTGCCAGACATTTCCCACCATATCTTCCACCTTGAAGGGGCTTTTTCCTTTCTCGAATGCGTCGACGGGTGTAGATCGTTCAAAAGCGTTGTTGCATTTGGTACCCGAGAATTCATTTCCCCACGGCCATTCTCTGCCGTCAGTGCCCTGTGCGGCATACTGCCATTCGATCTCTGTGGGGAGGCGTTTCTCTGCCCATGATGCGTAGGCACGGGCATCGTCAAGGCTCACAAACACAACAGGATAATGGGCTTGTCCGTCAGGGTACATGCCATTCACCCAGTGCTTAAGGAAGTTAGTGGGGTCGTCGGGCCTGTAGCCACTGGCTTCGAGAAACTCAAAGAACTGTGCATTGGTCACGGGGTAGCGATCCATAAAGAAACGATTCACGGTTACCATCCGGGGTTCAGAATAATCGGGATAAGGGATGAACTGTTCATCATTATACACGCTGAACAGGAAGGATCCGGCGGGTATCTCAACCATATCCGACGGAGGCCTGACGGAGGTTCTTGTTTTCACCACTCTGTTCACCATCCATGGTTTCCCGGGATCGAATGATACGATCCGCTCATCCATGATTTCATCCCCCTTAAAGAGCTGTATTACATATTTCCCGTAAAATGATCCGTATTCGGCTGTCAGTGAAAGGTTCATCTCGCCTGAAGGGTATTCCTTTTTGAATCCATTGTAAGAAGGGTTGTTCTTCCAGATGCGGATTACATCGCCTGTATCGGCAGACAGGAACAATGAGTCACCCTTCATTCTCACTCGAAGTAATGAAGGAAATGCGGCAATGCAGTCAACATTTCCCTCCCTGCGTGTGTTAAGCCATGATTTGCTGAAAGCAGCCACGTCGACGGGCAGGTATGGTTTTTCATTGACGGTCACGGGTGTGATCTCGGTATGGTTCCATAAGCTGACGAAGTGGCGGACGGTATCAGGGGCTTCGAAGAGTGGTCCGCTGTATCCTTCGGGTATCAGGCTTAACACGGTATAGATGGTTTTGCTGTCATGGATCCACTGGTTCACCCATATACTGTCGCGCAGGGTGTTGATGAGAGGGGTCCATTGATCATTGGTGAAGGATGAGGTATTTTCTCTCAGTGTCATAAGGGTACGTCCCAGGTAGAGGTATTCTTCCTCGATCCATTCGGGACGTCCCGGTGCAAAAGTATTGATCTCCGTTCCGATGCCATTGAAGAATGAGATGGCCGATTCCCGGTGGAGGGGACCCTGGCTGAGCTGGAGCACCCTGAATATGGCATGTTGCGGTTTGATGAGCTTGTTCATGTTGAGTGGCGGTGGCATATAGATAGCATCGTGCACGCGTCCGGCCGTTATGCCGGGCATATCTTTCGGCACGGCCTGTCCCTCGCTGTACATCACCACTCCCTGTTTGACACGGTCGGCAGCCTGCTGCAGTTCAGTAGTTGACCAGCCATAGGTATCAAGCACTACCCCATCGGCATTGGTAGCTTCGATGATACGGGTCATACCATCCATGGGATCTTCTTTCCTTGTACTCTCATCCCATGGGTTGAAAGTGATAAAAAATCGAGTACCGTTCTGTTTTGCGTAGGCGGATATTTCTTTCAGTTTACCGAGCCCCCACGGGAGGTCGGCATACAGGTCCCACTGGTTACGCTGATCGAGGCCCAGCCTTGGCCATGTGGGCCAAATGCAATAGACATCATATCCGCCCATGAGTTTCTCTCCCTCCTGCAGGTATTCATATACCGTGTATCTCCCGGTATTCTTATCGTAGAACCGGTGATCCCATGCAGCCTGAAGGGTAATGAGGTATTTATTTCTGATCCATTGCAGGTCGGGGCGTTCATAGAGGGTGTTGTCGAATGAGTCCAGGTCGTATAGATACCGTTCATGGAATATTTTCTTCAGTCCATTCTGCCAGGGGCCGTTGAATGATTCCGCGCACAGGGCATATACAACGGAAGAACCGGGAGGGAGGACGGTCTCGTATCTTTTTCTTTCCGAACCGATCATTTGGATGCGGCGTGCGAGCATGGCAACGGAAAGGTCTTCGCTCAGTTGTACTGACGAATAGCCCAGTTCCCAGGCATTATCGGGAAGGATTATCCCCACGGGCCCCAGTCCTGGTCTGAACAGCTTAGCTCTGGCCAGCGCCCATGGCCCCGTGGATGTAATATAGATATGGTCATCGCCGTCGCCCAGCGGTATAACATTAGAAAGCCTTACAGTATCAGTGGAACGGTTATGGAAAGCAAGAAATGCTTTCCATCCGGTGGTAAACGAGGAATCAACGGAAATAACGGCTACCATCCCGTTGGGGAAGGAAAGCCGGAACGGATCATCCTCGATCCACCTGGATGATTGTGAGCTAAATCTGAGATCGTTCAGTTCACAGGTGAACAGTGGCAGGATGCCGGGAAACCTGATTTCGGTACCGTCGGTAAAGCTGCAACGATCAACCCGGGCACCTTCGGCATTAGCCAGGTACATTGACTGAAGGTCCTGGGCCACTGACCGGAAAACGATGGTTAACAAAAGGAACGTGAAAACAAATATACGCATGCTGGTGAATTATTGAAGATGAATATGTTATGTTCTCTATTCAGGCATATAGTTTGGAAAACGGAAGACAGTGGTTTGCCGGTATTCCTGTCCCGGTTTCAGTACGATGGACGGGAAGTGGGGTTTATTGGGGGAATCAGGGAAATGTTGTGTTTCCAGGCAAAAGGCGTGGTGCTTCCTGTAGAGGATACCCTGGCTGCCCGTGATCGTTGCATCGAGATAATTGGCGGTATAGAGTTGTATGCCAGGCTGCGTAGTCCATACCTCCATCCTGCGGCGGCTGATGGGTTCAAAGACGTGTGCTGCAAGTGCCAGTTCGCCGGGGGCTTTGCTTAAGATAAAATTATGGTCATACCCCAGTCCCGCCTCATCAATATGTTTGCCCAGTGGTTTTGGTTTCCGGAAGTCGAGGAAGGTACCTTCCACGGGGAGCAACCGTCCGGTAGGAATCAGGTTCTCATCGCACTCGGTAAACTGGTCGGCATGGATCGTAAGACCGTGGGCATGTATCAGTTCCCTGAAACCGGTTAGGTTGAAATAGCTGTGGTTTGTCAGGTTGATAACCGTAGTGCGGTCGGTAACTGCGAGGTATTCCGCCCGCAGGTCGTTCCTGTTGTTCAGGCTGTACTTCACCCTACACTCCACCTGTCCCGGGTAGCCCTCCTCCATGTGTGGACTTGTATAGGTAAGTACCACGGATACTTCTTCCTTCTCCTCGGATGGCAAGGCATTCCACAATACCTTGTCAAACCCTTTCAGCCCGCCATGTAAGTGGTTATCCCCGTTGTTTTTCACCAACCGGTATGTTTTCCCTTCGAGTGTGAATGAAGCGCCGCCAATTCTGTTGGCCACCCTGCCGACAATACATCCGAAGTAGGGATGATTGGTGAGATAATCATCAAGACGATCAAATCCGCATACGATATTATCCGTCTTCCCGTCCTTGTCCGGAACAAGAAGCGATGTGATGACACCCCCGTAATTGGTGATCCTGACAGTAATACCGTTGTCATTTGACAAGGTAAAAAGGTGAACCGGTCTCCCGTCCGGTAATTTTCCAAAATTATCCTTCCTTATATTCATTTGTATAATGGTTAACAGGTTTCAGATATTGCAAAGTATTTCTCCGCGGATAGCAGGAATGCAGAGCCATGGCCATTACGAGATGATACGCCCGGGTCTGGCTTCCGCCGGAGAAGACTCCGGACTGATAGCCCGGGGCACTGATCATCACAGCGATCCATACCAGCCCTGGTGGTGCCGTTATGCGTGCGATCAAGCCATCCACCGCGGACAGCCCTGACATATCAGTAATCCCATCCACTTTTTCTTAAAAAAAGCTGATTTAAAGATAAAAAACATTGTACTATAGCCAATGATTAATCCTCTTAAATCAGCAATAAAGACTACCGTGAAATTTACACAGTCCGTCCATCATTAACGACCTGCTGATTGGATGAAGCAGGCAGGGCAAAAAGGTGAAACCGTTTGCACAGATATGTTCCGGCAAG
>JAXDBV010000320.1:0-3380 GCA_034678415.1 Bacteroidales bacterium | reverse complement strand
GATCCTGTGGCTGTTGACCGTATCGGTTATGAGATGATCCTGAGGAAACGGATCGAAGAAAAAATACAGAAGGAAGAAGCTGCATCCGCACGTAATTTTATGAACCTTGCACAAGAACTGATACTGGGTGTGGCTGACCTGGACAGGATTGAAGTGAGGGAGGTCAGACTAGCTTGAGCATCCGGCATATGGAAAAAAAGATCATACCGGCCGTTCTGTTAACCCTGGTCAACATCATATCCTACCCGCAGGAAATGCCCCTCATCATGCCCGGAGACCATAAGGGACTGAATATTACCCGTTCTGTCCACTACGACGGCAATTCCCTGTGGGGATATATGAACGGTGGGGCCGATCTCTACCTCGAATACGGCTTTGACCGGTTGGTGGTGCAGGAATATGAACACGCAAAACAAAAGTATAAGGCGGAGATATTCAGGATGAACGATGCCCCGGCTGCCTTCGGTATATATACAGCCCTTCGGTACCGCTGCCCTGTCGACACTGTCCTGACCGACTTCTGCTGTATCAATCCCTATCAGGTACTGCTGGCCAGGGGAAGGTACCTCGTATCCATTACCAACAATACCGGCACAGCAGACGGTCTTGACTATATCATACACCTTGCACAAGGGGTGCTGGGCACGATCGATGAACCCGCATTCACCTTTGGGGAAATACCGGCAGGATTATTCACCAGGGAGGAATTACACGGAATAAAATTTGCGCGTGGCCCCCTGGGTATCCAAAACGCCTGCCCCGATCTTGAACCAGTAATGGAAGGATTCAGTAATTGCGAATTGTATCGTATACCGGTTGTACGTGAAACCTTTCATGGATATGCCTTGATGATACGGTTCGGTGATCGGGCAACAAAAGACAGGTTTCTTACCATCCCTGCCCTGCCGGATACTGACACTGCCGCGAACCATCCAGAATCATTCTTCCTGAAGATTGACAGACCAGGAAATGAGATCCTGTTCATCAAAGCTGCCGGCGACCATACGTCGGCAGAACAATGGATTTCAGTCATACAGCAATAACCACTATTCATTATCATCCATCAGATGAAATCCCCTATCCACCATTCTCCGGAAAGCAGGAGGTCGTTTATAAGAAAGGGCGGGCTGGCCCTCGGTGGCATTGGAATCCTCCCGCAAATTATTGCCACCGACCTCACGTCTTTCATTAAACAACCTGCTGCAATCCTCAACCAGGAAATACAACCGCTTACCGTTAGTGATTACCTTGACCGGCAGGAACGTGGCCGCCGGCTGATGGCTGAGAACCATATCTCAGGGCTTTACCTTTCAGGCGGTACGAATATGCTCTATTTTACCGGCACCTCCTGGTGGCTGAGTGAGAGGGTATTTGCTGTCATTCTCCCGGTAAAAGGTTATCCGGTATGGATATGCCCGGCATTTGAAGAGGCAAGAGCCAGGGAAGTACTACAGGTAGGAACGGACATCCGCACGTGGGAGGAGCACGAATCACCCTATGCACTGGTAAAGAAAGCCTGTGCTGACCGGGGGATTATTGGCAGGAGACTGGGGATAGCGCCTGATGTGCGTAACTTCGAGGTGCAGGGACTGATAAACGAGCTGCAGGTAACAGGCACACAGATTGTCAATGGAGCACCTGTCACTGAAGGCTGCCGGGTGATCAAGACAGCCAAAGAGATCGGTTATTTGGAACTGGCCAACCGTATCACCAAGCTGGCCTACCGGGAAGCCTTTGGCAAGCTGTTCGAGGGGATGAGCACTGGTGACCTGGCATCAGCGGTAAGCCGGGCTACAGAAGAAATGGGGGTAACCGGAGGAGGCTATCCCCAATTCGGACCGAACAGCGCCTTTCCGCATGGAAGCCGTCAGGCACGTAACCTCCATGTCAATGATATCATCCTGATAGACGGAGGATGCAGCGTCGAGGGCTTCCGCTCCGACGTCACCCGTACCATCGTGTTCGGAAAACCTGACGACAAGCAGCGACAGGTGTTCGACATCGTGCTCGAAGCTCAAAGAAAAGCACAGAAGGCAGTACGACCGGGAGTAACCTGTGAAAGCATCGACTTGGTGGCAAGAAAATACATCGAAGATCATGGCTTCGGACCGGGTTATACCTATTTTGCACACAGGCTTGGACATGGTATCGGAATGGAAGGACACGAATACACATACCTCGTGCCGGGAAATAAAACAATCCTTCAGCCCGGCATGACCTTCAGCAATGAACCAGGTATTTACATCCGGGGTGAATTTGGAATACGCGTGGAAGATTGTTTTGTCGTTACCGAAAACGGCAGCAAGGTACTGGGAGGGTTGGAATCGGAATCAATCGATACTCCTTTCAGCTGATATAGATAACATCATTTTTACTAAATTTGAACATAAGGATTTATACAGATGAAGGATTTTTCCGGGAAAACCGTCATCATCACAGGATCCAGTAAGGGTATCGGAAAAACCACAGCGCTGGCATTCCTTGCGGCGGGGGCCAACATTGTGCTTAACGGCAGGAACAGGGAAACACTAGATGCCACAAGGATAGAGATGGAAAGCCTGGGGTACCGCCCTCTTGCCATCCCTGCCGACGTGTCAAATATGAATGAATGCCTTCACCTGGTACGTTCAGCAACGGACAGGTACGGCAGGATCGACTGTCTGATCAATAATGCCGGAACGCCTGTCCGGGGACGGTTCGAAAAACTGCACCACAGCGTGATGGAGAAAGTTATCACCGGCAACCTCATCACCGCCCTCTTTACCACGCGTGCTGCCCTGCCGGAGATCATGAAGACAAACGGCAGCATTATCTTCATATCCAGTCTTGCCGCTATTCACGGAATACCGTACAACTCACCTTACTGTGCGGCAAAAGCAGGCGTTGATGCCCTGGCTGAATCACTGAGGATCGAACTGACAAAGAATAAGGTTCATATCGGGCTGCTGCACGTGGGACTTGTGGAGATATACCCCGGCAAGACAGTCATGGGCCCTGACGGAAACCACATATCCCTGAACAGGTCAGGTGACCAGACCGAAAAAGATGTGGCAAAAGCCATCCTCCACCTGGTGAGAAAAAGAAAAACCGAGATGACACTTACTCCACTGGGTAAACTGATGAAGTTCGTACAGAAAATATCACCCTCCCTGGTGGAATATGTACTTATCAGAAAATTGCATTCAAAACAATTCATGTAAATGATTTATAGCTTGAATACGCGGGAAGCAATATTACCGGCCTGCCCTGGCCATAAGACCGGATAATAAACGTACAGAGGTAACAGGAACAATAGATGAATGAGATAATAATTTTCCCCGGGTGAGGGAATACGTAAAGCCAAACTCCCCGATAGCAGTAATTATTAAGTGAATCCGGTG
>JAXDBV010000319.1:0-4110 GCA_034678415.1 Bacteroidales bacterium | reverse complement strand
TGTCTCTGTTCCTGTACCTGAACCGGTACACGGCAAGAAAGGTGTCGTTCTGGATTGCCATCGTGCTCCTGTGCGTCAGTATAACAACCCTCGTGCTTGCTGACCAGAATAAACGGATGACCAGGGAAAACGAATATTCCATCATCTTTTCCCCTTCCGTCACCGTGAAGGGCTCACCCGACATGAACGGTACCGACCTGTTCGTGCTTCATGAAGGAACGAAGGCAAAAGTGGAGGACCGCGTAGGCGAGTGGAGGAAAATAAAACTGGCCAACGGTAACGTGGGATGGGTGCTGGCTGAAACAATTGAAACCATTTGAGTAATGAAAGAACATGCATTTTTTTATGTACCTTCGTTCATTCACTCACCAGCGTTGATGCGGCGGGTAAGTATTGTTGTTAGCCGCTGACGATTGTTTACGCTCTTTTAAGTTTTGACAGCAAGCGGACGTGGCTTGATTCCCCTGGTGTCTTATATAACCAGGGCTTGTTATTTCCTGATGGTTTTCATTCATGCCACTTGTCCGCTTCGCTGTCATTACATAAGTTTTCATGATTCCATTACTGAATGCCCGATATCCGGAGCCAAGGCTGTAGGGCGGGGAACCGCCGTTCCGGCCGCATAACCCCGTAACACCTGACCGACATTCATGAGATCATGAAACATCATCGGTGCGACGAGGTGCCAAAAACCCCGTGAGGGTGAATCAATGATATGCCTGATATATCCCGCTCATGTGAAACCTGGCATGAAAATTTGCGTAAATATGAACAGAACTGAAATGGAAAGGATAAAATGGAATACCGTATGGGGTGCCGCTGCCGGAAACAGGGCTTCATGAAAGAACCGGGGCAAGCATCGGGTATCGTAGCGGCGGCTGGGAAATTTGAAAATGAACATCGGCGTTCCGGATGGGGCATGAATCAACCGTAATTATCTGAGAAATGAAAAAAAATGGCTTTCTTCTCTTCCTGATCCCTGTCCTCCTGCTGACCGTCTCCTCATGCAAGAAGTGGGACGAGGAATCCGGGCCTACCGATATCCGGATACGGAATCTGAGCCCTCACCTGTTCAAGGATATTTACGTGGATACCTCCGAAGATCTCTCTGGATCGGATGAATTTGACTTCGGCGACCTGGGACCCTCACAGGAAACCGAATACCATCGCTTTAAAAAAGCCTACCGACAGGCGCTCCTGAAAATCACCATTGACGGTACACCATATACCTTCACCCCCGTCAGCTATACCTATGAGGTATACCTCGGAAGGGGGAAATTTACCTATGAGGTGTGGACCGAAGAAACCGGTGGAATGAAGCTGAACATGAGGGTGGGTGACGATAAGTACCCGCTCGACTGATCCCTGCCAACCCCTGGGATCAGTAATCACCGGTCGAACCCGGGTGAAAAAGGATAAAAATAATAAAATAGTGTTTAATAATATTAAACGATATATTAATATAATATAATTAATAATAAATAAAATTAATATTATATTGAATAATATTAAAATATTAATAAATATATTTTATATATCTATCTCCAATGAAGGTGGCCTGATCTGTTAAGAGAAAGAATAATTTTCCGGCGGGCATTAAAATTCAAAGCAGCCGCTACGGTTTGAGTATTTCTTCTTCCCGTTCTTGTGGATGATCGTCAGCGTGCCGGTAACCTCCGGTCCGTTGGTCAGGGTTTTCTCATTGATCCCCACGCTTTCCCTCGGTCCCCTGTCCTTGTTCAGGTTCCACATGTAGTTTCCCGTGGCATCCATCCATATTCTTTTCATGGTAAGTACAAGGCTGTCGCCCTGCACGATGCCCGTGAGGTAATCTTCCGTATTCACGATCTCTCTGCCCCACGATGACCCGTGAACGATTTGCCAGATACCGTCCGATTCGAGGATGGTCACATCATGAAACTCACCGGCCAGGTGGAGGTCAACACCATATTCCTTCATGACCCTGTAAAATTCACTTTCCCTGCCTTTCTCGATCATGAGACTGCTGGTGGATCGTCCCCTGATGTTACCCCACACAGGTATATGTCCCTGTATGATTTTAAACTTGGAGTCCCTGTTGTTTTCCAGCACTTCCCTGAGCCATTCCAGTTGTTCACCCGTCACATCCAGCCTCATGGACTCATTGATGATCTCGAACGTTTCGACGGTAACCATCAGCAGGTCTCCTTCCCTCACGTGGTATGCCAGTCCTTTCTTGTTTCCGGGGCCGTTCAACGGCATCCGCAGGTGTTGGCAATATACCTGTTCCAGTACCGGCACCAGGGATCGTTTCCATGCCGGCCAGGGATCATCGCCCAGCTCATGATCGCCCACAGCGGTATAGTATCTGAGGCCGTGTTCCTCCATGCGGCGTATCCAGTTCTGAAAATATACCTCTCCCATATGTTCCGCGCAACGGGCATTATCCCACCAGTGCCCGTTCACCAGGTCTCCTGCAACAAGGACAAAATCCGGATCTTCCGCTTTCACCTGCCCGAGAAAATAATGCACGGCCGTGTCATACCCGGACCAGGGATTGGGGATGTCGAAATTGAAAAAATCGGGAAAGCTGACGAACCGCACCGTCTTTCCTCCGGTTGTCTGCCCCTGTGTGATCCCGCCCGGGACCAGCAGCGCCATGATGAAAAGAATGCCAATAGATGTTCGCATGGTATTACAGTTCTTTTTCTCCCGCTTGTATCAATTGTTCACGGATTTGCCTGATCATATCCTCCCTCACCATGGAATATGTTTTCTCCTGCCGGTTGATGAGTTCAAGCAGATCAATGGCTTTTCTCCTGAGAAGGATCCCTCTTTCCGTGTTGGTGGAATTGTCGAGTTCAGGCAGCAGCCCCGCAAGTTTCTCCATGGTTGCGGCGTTGAACCCCCGTTCAAGGGTCAGCATCTTTTCCAGGTCGCCGGCCGGTGTATTTAGCAGGACATCGAGATCGAGGTCGCATCCGTCCAGGATCATTTCCCTGGCGGTGGTATAGGCGTCACGTGCATGGATCGCCATATCCTCCCTCATCCTGGTCAGCCTGCCGAAGATACCCGTGAGCATCACGGAGATTTTTTCTATTTCCATCAGGATATAATCGTGTCGCTCCATTTTTTATTAGATTTGAGTAAATATACGACGTATCATGAAAAAACTGATCTCCTTCATTCTTTTTGTTTGCCTTACGGGTTTTGTGTCAAGCGGTCAGACCGGCAAGGCTCCGGCTCCCATCGCACCTTACAGCCAGTACGTCAGGGCAGGTAATACCATCTATATCTCGGGGCAGATCCCTGTCGATCCCGCGACGGGGAAGCTGGTGACGGGCGATATCCGGGTTCAGGCACGCCAGGTGATGAAGAATATAGGAGCGATCCTTGAAGCCAACAAAATGGATTATTCAAACCTGGTACAATGCACTATCTACCTCACGAACCTTGACAACTATGTTCCTGTTAATGAGGCTTATGCGGAGTTCTTCAGCGGGAAATATCCTGCGCGGGTGGCTGTCCAGGTGGTACGTCTGCCCATGAATGCAGAGATAGAGATAGCGTCGGTCGCCGTGGAGCATGTGCCGCACGGCGGGATGAAGAAGTGATCCCTCCCATGCCGTATGCCCTGCTCGACGGGTTCTTCGTGGTCTTCCATACCACCCTCATCCTGTTCAACCTGTTCGGGTGGATATGGAAAAAGACAAGGCTGTGGAACCTGGTAACGCTGGGCCTTACCGGCGGCTCATGGGTCATCCTGGGTCTCTTCTACGGGTTCGGGTACTGCCCCTGCACCGACTGGCACTTCCGGGTGCTCGAAAAGATGGGACATACCGGCCTGCCAGTCTCGTATATTAAATACCTGGCCGACAGGATCACCGGTACAGCATGGAATTCAACCTTCATTGATGCCGTCACACTCGCCGGCTTCTTCATTGCCCTGATCGCCTCGATCTGGTTCAATATAGCCAGGAAAAAAATTCCTCGCTGAGAACCTTTTATACCCCAGTTTGTTTATTTGTCAAAACCATGAAATATGAAGACTATTCTTTCGATCATAACAGGATTATTTATCGTTACCGGTATGTTTGCCCAGGGGAATAAAAGCTTTTATGATTTCACCGT
>JAXDBV010000318.1:0-7740 GCA_034678415.1 Bacteroidales bacterium | reverse complement strand
ATGACCTGTCCCCTGTTGACCGAGACCGGCGGATCGGGCTGTATCTCCTTCCCGATACGCTCCCGCAACATATCACAGGAATTCAGCTGCTCGGCCATCTTCCTCAGGCCTGTCTCCCTGGCCTCTGCACAGGCATCCTTGAGGGGGCCTATGGCGGTCAATGCCCAGTTAAGTTGTACCACCTCGCGCGGCATAATCTTTCCTACAGCCACCCTGGAAATCAGCCTTTCAAGATCGCCGACCACGGCCATCTGTTTCGCCACCAGTTCAATGAACTCGTTGTGTTCGATGAGATACTGAACAATATCGTGTCTTTCCCTGATAACGGATATGTCTTTCAGCGGAAGGGTGGTCCATCGTTTCAGAAGCCGCGCCCCCATAGGGGTGATGGTTTTATCAATAATATCGAACAGCGTTTTCCCTCCCTCATGGATAGGCTGGAACAGTTCAAGGTTTCGTATGGTGAATTTATCGAGCCATACATAATGATCCTCCTCGATCCGCGAAATGGAAGTAATGTGCTCGATCCGGTCATGCTGGGTGAGGTCAAGGTACTGAAGGATGGCGCCGGCAGCGGTAGTACCGAGGCGCAGACCGTGGATACCGAAGCCTTTCAGGGAAGAGGTCTGAAAATGTCTCAGCAGTCGTTCCCGGGCTGTATCTTCGGTGAACATCCAGTCATCCAGTTTGTATGTATAATATTTCTGGCCGAACCTGTCTTCGAAGCGTTTCTGCTTGCTTTTCTCCAGCAACACCTCCTTGGGCTGAAAAGAGCTGAGCAGTTTATCGATCGATTCCAGGTTGCCCTCCGATGTCATGAACTCACCGGTGGATATATCGAGAAAAGCTACCCCGGCCAGTTCATTATCCAGGTATACCGAAGCCAGGAAATTATTTTCCTTATGGTTCAGCACATGCTCGTGCATGGATATGCCGGGGGTTACCAGTTCGATTATTCCGCGTTTCACTATTTTCTTGGCCAGCCTGGGATCTTCGAGCTGTTCACAAATAGCCACCCGTTGCCCCGCACGTACCAGTTTAGGCAGGTAGGTATCGAGGGCATGGAAAGGAAAACCGGCCAGTTCAACAAACGATGCCGCACCATTGGCTCTCCTCGTAAGCGTAATGCCGAGAATCTGGGAGGTCTTCACGGCATCTTCACCAAATGTCTCATAAAAATCCCCTACCCTGAACAACAGAATGGCATCAGGGTGTTTCGACTTGATGGCATTGTACTGCTTCATCAAGGGTGTGTCAACATATGTAATTTCTTTTACCAGAATACCATCAGTTTAGTACAGAGAGCGGTTGAAAACTATCTTTTTTCAGGTAAAAACAAAATTAACAACTATAATTCTCCCTGAAAAACACATTTGTACATGACTTATTAACAGGATGATTTGTTTCCGTTTTTGTTCGGATTCGTACAGGAAGTGCCTTATTTCTGTACAAAAAACAACGGACTGTATAAATGCAATACAAAATATATTATGTTGATTTATAATATATTACCCCTTTTGGCATAGTATATGGTAAAGGGAAATAGTATAAAAAGGTTCTTTAAAATTATAAGGAAAGGTAAAAGATAATCCCCGGCTGTGGGGAGCCGGGGATTAGACATTCAACATCTTCTTCACAACAACAAGTAGAGAGGAAGAGTTATCACATGTAAACATACACATCTTTTCACGAAAAACCAATAGTTAAGTGAAATTATACTGAAACCTTCTCAGCTGAACACCAATTAATTCTTCCTCAGCTACCAGAGGGTGAGATCATGATTGAATGTCGGCAGGAATTCCAAGGCCTTAGCCCGGGAATTCCTGCTTTCTTTTTGCCTGTCAGTTATACAGTTTTTCAGCACCCAACATTTCTAATTAAACACTAAAAATCAGACCTATGAAAAGAATTCTCTATTTCTTTTTATTGACGTTGGTTGGAGCACCCATGCTGAATGCCCAGCAGACGGCGGTATCCGGAAAGGTTACCGCCAGCACCGACGGATTGCCACTGATTGGCACTTCTGTCGTGGTTAAGGGCACAACCCTGGGTACACTGACCGACATTGATGGAAATTATTCCATATCTGTACCGGCTGGTGCAAACACGCTGTTATTTTCATACGTGGGTATGAAAACGGTTGAGGTTGAAATAGCTGGACGTACCACCATCGACATAATCATGGATCCTGATGTGCTGGGAATTGAAGAGGTGGTGGTAGTGGCTTACGGGATACAGAAAAAGGAAGCTAAAACCGGTTCTGTGGCTGTTGTGAATAACGCCGATCTCCAGGATATACCGGAAACAAGCGTTGACAAGATGCTTGCGGGCAAGGTGGCAGGAGTCGTCGTGTCAGCCACCACCGGCCAGCCCGGCAGTAACAGTGAGGTTCGTATACGCGGGATCAGTTCTATTCTCGCGGGTACGGAACCCCTCTATGTCATTGACGGTATACCGGTGATGGAAGGGGACCAGAGTATTTATACCAACACAAGCAACACCCTTGCAGCTCTCAACCCCAATGATATTGAATCCATCTCTGTGCTGAAAGATGCGGCTGCCGCATCTATCTATGGTTCACGTGCTGCCAACGGGGTGATCCTGATCACCACCAAATCAGGACAGAGCGGCGAATCGAAAGTAAACGTCCGGGTTAGCTCAGGCTTTGACAGGCTCGCAAACGATAATGATTACGGCCCATTATCTTCCACCCAATACCTGCAATGGGCCAGGGATGCCGTGACCAACGCAGGAAGAAACCCGGATGATCCGTCCAACCCACGATACTATTATCCGCTTTCCCTCCGTGACTCGGTTACCACCGACTGGTTCGATGTGCTGACACGTACAGGGAAAATTTACAACGCGGAACTCAGTGTGGAAGGGGGCACAGAAAAAATCAATCATTACTTTTCGGGTTCTTATGAAAAGAACGAAGGGACCTTTTACGGCATCGACTACGAACGTTTTCAGGCCCGTACCAATATTGATTATAAAATCAATAAATGGCTCAAAATGGGAACCCGCATCAATGCATCCCATTCCATGATGAACGACGTCGCCATGCAGGATCTGTACATGGTCAATCCCCTGTTCTCACTAATGATCCTTTCACCCTTCGACAGGAACAAGAATGAGGACGGATCCTATAACCTGATCCTGCCGGTGAACTTCAATACAAATCCGAGGGCTACTGCCGCTTACGATGATCAGTGGGAAAAACAAAACCGTTTCTTCGGCACCTTATACCTGGAGATGGAGTTACTGAAGGACCTGACATTTAAAACTAACAACAGCTATGAACTCACGGATGGCGAGGGAAGGAATTACTGGGACCCGCGTTCCAATTGGGGAACCACGCTCGGCACCCTGCAGTCATCACGGTCCAAGTACACACAGATGACCACCTCCAATACCCTGACCTATAATAAATCCTTTGGGGCTCATAATTTTCAGTTCCTGGGCGGCCAGGAAGCCACCAAGTATGACGACAACCTGTTTGAGCTCTCATCTCCTGATGTGGATCCCAACATCCCCTTCCCGACAACTTCCACATCGGATGACGACGATATTGATTACGCTGAAAATGCATTCAGTCTGTTATCCTATTTCGGTATCCTGTATTATAATTATGATAACAGGTATTACCTGCAGGGCAGTATCAGGACTGACGGTTCGTCCCGTTTCGGCAGGGATACCCGCTGGGGCACCTTCTGGTCGCTGGGTCTTTCATGGAACCTTCACAATGAAGGCTTTGCACAGAACCTTGATTTCATCAACCAGCTCAAGATACGGGCCAGCTATGGCCTGAGCGGTAACTACAATATCGGTAACTACGAACAGTATGGATTGTACGGAAGCATTCAATATAACGGTTTTACCGGATTTGCTCCCGAGCAGCCGGCCAATCCTGACCTGGGATGGGAAGACAATGCCGAATACAATATCGGCGCTGATTTCGCCCTCTTCAACCGTTTCACCGGATCCGTCGATTTCTATGACCGTGTAACCACCGATATGCTGCTCGATTATCCCTTGTCCAGGACATCAGGTTTCACCGATATAAAAATGAATATCGGCAAAGTCAAAAACACCGGTTTTGAGCTGTTACTGAACTGGAAAGCCGTGAATACACAGAACCTGAAATTCGACCTCGGTTTTAACCTTGCCCATAATAACAGTGAGATCTTAGATCTGGGTAAAGACGAACAGTTTATCAACCCCGATAATAACCGTATTCTTCACAAGGTGGGAGAGCACCTCTACAGTTACTACCTGTACGACTATGCCGGGGTTAACCCTGCCAACGGTGAAGCCCTGTGGAGGAATGCAAACGGGGAACTGACCAACCAGTACTCGCAAGCAAAACGCTATATCGCCGGCACCCCGGAGCCCAAGTTCACCGGAGGGATTCTGCCTTCCTTCTCCTGGAAAGGCGTTCAGCTGGATGCCAGCCTCGAATTTAAAACCGGACATCAGGTGCTTATTGAAGAACAACGATATGTCAACGGTGACGGCAACCTGTGGCAGGCCAACCAGGCCAATACGGCATGGGACTACTGGAAAGCACCGGGGGATATATCACGCAATCCCAAACCCATCGCCGATAATGCCACCAGCTCCTATGGCTATCGCAGCACCCGCTGGATGTTTGACGGTGATTACCTCAGGATTAAAAATATCACCCTGGCATATACCCTGCCACGAAGTGTGATCAACAAAATGAAGCTCGATAACCTGAGGGTATATATAAGCGCTGTGAACCTGTATACTTTCCATAACGTCGATTACTGGGATCCCGAGAGAGGAGTGGATGGAACAGGATTCGGTATTTACCCGTTGACGAAAAAGTTTGTCGGTGGTATTGAATTGTCATTTTAACAAAAAATAATGGATCGTTATGAAAACAAAAAATAAATGCAGGCTGTTGGCCTTCATCATTCCGTTCTTCTTTCTGGCTGCCTGCAGTGACAGCTTCCTGGAAGAATTTCCGCGGTTATCCCAGTCCAACGAGCTGACACTGTCATCCTATGAAGGACTGTATAACGCGACAACCGCAACATACGGGAAACTTTGCGGACCCACCTGGTACGGGGAAGATTTCCTAATCTATGCTGACCTGAAAGGCGGCAATGCCAAGATCGGCCCGGTCAGTTCAGGTCGATATTTCAATGAATATTTCTGGATCAATACACCTTCCAATACTCTTGTATTATGGAACGATGCCTATGCAACCATTGCCCGGGCGAACAATGTGATAAACACGATTGACGGCGGGTTTTCCCAGCAAGGAATCACACAGGAACAGCTGGATCAGCTGAAAGGGGAGAACCTGTACATGAGGGCTCTCACACACTGGGATCTTGTGAGATACTATGCGCTCCCCTATTCGGCAGGCACGGATAATTTGGGAGTGCCTGTGGTGCTGGTGACGGAAAACGGGTATCCCGCAAGAAACACCGTTGGTGAAGTATATGAACAGGTAGTGTCTGACCTGGAGGATGCTATCGCACTGCTGGCGGAAGAGAATCCAAGAAGCACTGATGGAGCATATGCCACACGCTGGAGTGCCAAAGCACTCCTGTCTAAGGTATATCTTTATATGGAGGAATGGTCTCTCGCAGCCCAGTATGCCACCGATGTGATCAATAACGGACCCTTTACCCTGTTCGATGCTGCCGACTATACTACCTGGGATCAAGGCGGGTACTGGGGCAGCGGAGGGGCCGGCGATGAAATCATTTTCCAGGTTGACGGCTCGGAAGGAAATACCGATCACGGCTACTGGGATGCCATCTCCTACGAGGTCGATCCTGAAGGATATGGCGATATTGCTACGTCACAAGACCTGCTGGTACTCTACGATCCTGCGGATGTGAGGGCAGACCTGTTCCAGGAACCGGCCAACTATCCTGGAAATTTCTGGACACTGAAATATCCCGGCAGGCTGGGTAAGGTACCTCGCAGGGAGTTCAATGTACCCGTGCTGAGGCTTTCAGAAATATACCTCATCCGTGCCGAAGCGTGCCTCAACGGCGCCACACCCAACACCGCCCTGGATGATTATAACATGATTCGCACGCACCGCGGACTGGGAAATGCCGCAACCGTCACATTACAGGATATCTATAATGAACGCCGACGTGAACTGTGCTTTGAAGGAAACGAACTGTTCGACCTGTCACGCACAGGGCGATCGCTCGACCGTACCGACTATGACGGCGCCAGTAATGAGGATATCCCTTTCGTGCCGGGCGGATCAGCCATACAAAATTACCTCTGGGCACTGCCTATTCCCCTGGGAGAAATGGATGCTAATGAGAATATGGAACAGAATCCCGGTTACTAACCTGAAAATATGAAAACAATGAAAAATCTATTCCTCAGATCAGCACTCCTCGTTGCTGTCATCATATTCACCGGTTGTGAAAAAGATATCATCATATTTGATGCTTCCATGAATCTTGTCGGTTTTAATACCGGCTCGGTCCTTATTCCCGAAAACAGCAGTGGCAGTATTCCCTTGTACCTGGGCGCTCCATCCAATGCAAAACCCACAACAGTAACACTGGAATTTTCGACAGAAGGGCTGGATAATCCCGCTGCCGAGAATACCGATTTCACCATCTCATCAAAACAGGTCGAAGCAGCCGTCGGTATCAATAATATTACCATCACACCGGTGAATAATGACCTGTTCACGGGCAACAAATCCTTCAAAGTTACGATCGCATCGAACAGCGAAGGATATGAAATTGCCGTTCAGAATGAAGTGCTGGTTACTATTGTGGATGATGAGCACCCGCTGAAAGACTGGATCGGAACCTATACGGTCAATGCGGCCAGCTACGGTAATCCCGGGGTATGGGATGAAACGTGGACGGTAACCACCTCCCCTGTCAGCGGTGATCCGACAAAACTGGAACTCAGCGGTGTGGGTACATCCGATGCAGAAACCATCGTGGCGTCATTTGATCTCGACAACATGACGATCACCCTCGCTCCCGGACAAAGCCTGGGCGACTGCTATGGCGCAGGCCCCACAGTTGTATTTAAAGGTACCCCCGACCTGAACTTCATCGAAGATGAACCGCTGGTGGGCGAACTTACCACCGGGGGTGGAATCCACGTGGACCTCTGGGGACACAAAATCACCGAAGGCCAGTATGCCGGAGCATGGGATGTATTCAACACCACATGGACAAAAAATAAATAAATCCCGCTTACCATTAACATAAAAAAGGCTGTCTCACAAATCAGTGAGACAGCCTTTTTTAATTTAATATATTTTAATGGAATATTAATATTATTTATTTATATATAAATATTATTAATTTTTGATTTAATATTATAAATATGTTTTATAATATTTAATGAGCACATGAAAATAGTTTTCCCTGCTGGAAAATAATCCTAATTTAGATGATCATTCCAGGTTAGCTCTGTACGTTATGAAAAAGGTTTTAATACTTGGTGCAGGCCTGGTAGCCAGGCCCATGGTTGAATACCTGCTGGAACGCGGCATATCTGTAACCGTTGCCTCGCGCACACGGTCCAGGGCCGATGAGATGATCAAAGGTTACCGGAACGGTTTGGCGGTAGCCTGGACCGTCGATGATACGGATAAGTTGCAAGAAATGGTATCATCGCATGATATGGTGGTCAGCCTGTTGCCCTATGTTCACCACATCGTGGTGGCGGAAACCTGCATCAGGTGTAAAAAGAACATGGTTACCACCT
>JAXDBV010000317.1:0-4514 GCA_034678415.1 Bacteroidales bacterium | reverse complement strand
TCATACGGAATATCTTGAACAGGTATTCAAGACCAAAGGGATGATGTTCCTCGTGAGTGATGTGCTGAAAATCGGGGTGGTGACGGGACATATACCGCTGAGCCAGGTCAGCAGCCACCTCAACAGCGAGCTGATCCTGACAAAGCTCAGGGTGATGAACCAGTCGCTGATCAGGGATTTTGTCATCCGGAAACCCAATATTGCTGTTCTTGGATTAAATCCCCATGCCGGCAATGAAGGTTTGCTGGGGAGGGAGGAAATTGAGCTTATCACACCCGCCATCGGTAAAGCCAACGAGGAGGGCATACTCTGCTATGGGCCTTTCTCTTCTGACGGTTTTTTTGGTTCAGGCCAATTCGCCAGATTTGATGCCACCCTGACCATGTATCATGACCAGGGGCTGATCCCGTTTAAGTCGATGGTATTCGATCAGGGAGTGAATTATACCGCCGGGTTAGCCGTGATCCGTACCTCTCCAGCCCATGGCACTGCCTTTGAGATTGCCGGCACGGGCCAGGCTTCACCCGACTCATTCAGGCAGGCGCTTTACCTGGCCTGTGATATATACAGGAACCGGCAACTGTACAGGGAGATCAGCCGCAACCCTCTCCAGAAACATGACATCATCACTGATGCCCGGGAACTTGTGGATGAATAGCCCCACGGTTACCTTTGTCTCCCGTGCTGAACAACATTGTTGAACAACATAGAAAATCAGCACTTTCCGTGTTATTAAGTCTGTCATTTTCAAAGTAACTTTAAACGCAACAAACATGTTTTCTCGTTCAAATAATAATCCGTATCATGGCAAAGATTTCTGTTGATGAAGCCCTGGAATATCATTCACAAGGTCGGCCAGGGAAGCTGGAGGTAATACCCACCAAGCCGTATACCACGCAGCGTGATCTGTCGCTGGCTTACACACCGGGCGTTGCCAGGCCCTGCCTCGAGATTCAGAAGAATCCGGACCTGGCATACAAATATACGGCCAAAGGCAACCTGGTCGCGGTCATATCAAACGGTACGGCGGTACTCGGCCTGGGTGACATCGGCACGCTGGCAGGCAAACCGGTGATGGAAGGCAAGGGATTGCTGTTCAAAGTTTTTGCTGACGTGGATGTGTTTGACATTGAAGTGAACGAGAAAGATCCACAACGCCTGATCGAAGTGGTTAAAGCTATCGCTCCCACTTTTGGAGGCATCAACCTGGAGGATATAAAGGCCCCTGAGTGCTTTGTCGTGGAACAGACGCTGATCGACCTGCTCGATATCCCCGTGTTCCATGATGACCAGCATGGAACGGCCATCATTTCAGGGGCAGGGCTGCTCAATGCAGTAGAGATCAGCGGCAAGAAAATAGACGAGATAAAGATCGTTGTATGTGGTGCCGGAGCCTCCGCCATTTCATGTACCAGGTTCTACCTTGCCCTGGGAGTGAAGAAGGAGAACGTGGTGATGTGCGACAGCAAGGGCGTGCTGAACCGCAAGAGGAAGGATCTGAACAAGTACAAAATGGAATTTGTCACCGACCGTAACCTTAACACCCTGACAGAGGCAGTCGTTGGCGCCGACATGTTTCTGGGATTGTCAGCTGCCAATCAACTCACCCCGGAGATGCTGAAAACCATGGCCAGGAATCCCATTGTTTTTGCTATGGCCAATCCTGACCCGGAAATCAAATATGAAGTGGCTATGGCCACCCGGGATGACCTGATATTCGCCACCGGTCGTTCGGACTATCCCAACCAGATTAATAATGTGCTGGGCTTCCCTTTTATTTTCCGTGGAGCCCTGGATGTCAAAGCAAAGAAGATCAATGAAGCGATGAAGATTGCAGCCTGTCATGCACTTGCCAGGCTGGCAAAAGAACCGGTTCCGGAGCAGGTAAACACCGCATATAATGTAAAAAATCTTAAGTTCGGGCGCGAATATATTATTCCCAAGCCCCTTGACCCGAGGCTGATTATTGCCGTGGCATCGGCCGTGGCAAAGGCAGCCATGGATTCAGGGGTAGCCCGTAAACCTATTACCGACTGGAACGTATATCATGAGGAGCTGAACAGACGACTGGGATATGGCCATAAGATCATCCGTGATATCACTGCCAAGGCCAAGACCGACCCGCGGCGTGTGGTGTTTGCCGAGGCAAACAACTTCACAGTGCTGAAAGCGGTACAGGCAGTAGTATACGAAGGTGTTGCCAAACCCATATTGCTGGGAAATCCAGAGGAGATCCGTGAGCTGATCAGTAACAACAAACTTGAGCTTAACAACGTGGAGATTGTTGATCCGCATTCCAAGGATGAGAGTCAGCGGAGGGAAAAATATGCAGGACTCTATTTCGCGAAGAGGCAACGGAAAGGGGTCACTCTTGATGAGGCGAGGGAGAAGATGTTCAGCCGTGACTATTTCGGGATCATGATGGTGCAGACCGGTGAGGCGGATGCTTTTATTTCCGGGTTTACACGCAAGTATGCCGATATAGCCCGTCCGGCGCTGGAGATTATCGGTGCGAGTAATCCACAGAGCCATATCGCCGGTATGTACCTGGTGATAACGAAGAAGGGTCCTTTCTTCTTTGCCGACACCACGGTGAATATTCAACCGTCGCCCCAGACCCTGGTCAACACCACCCTTCTCACGGCAGAGGAAGTGCGACGCTTCAACATAGAGCCGGTTATTGCCATGGTATCGTTCTCCAACTTCGGTGAAGTACGCGAGGGGAGCCCGCTGAGGGTGCAAGAGGCCCTTGAAATACTCCACCGTGATTATCCTGATTTGCTGGTAGACGGAGAGATGCAGGCTAACTTTGCCTTCAACCGGACCATGCGGGAAGCAAAATTCCCGTTCAGCAAGATTAACGGAAAGGATGTTAACACGATCATTTTCCCGAACCTCAGCTCCGGAAATATTGCCTACAAAATGATGCAGTCGATCGGCGGCGCACATGTAGTAGGCCCCATCCTCATCGGCCTGGATAAACCCGTTCATATTCTCCAGATGGAGAGTTCAGTCAACGAAATAATCGACCTTACCAGTATCGCCGTGGTGGATGCTCAGTGTGAGGCGGATGCTGAATGTACATAATCCTTTCAAACCTATACACCCATTTACCTTCAGAAAAGACCGTCGATACCGGCGGTCTTTTCTCTTGTCCGGTGGCACCGGTCGGGATTTTTGATTATTTTAGCTCCTGCTAAACAACCATCCATGTACGAATTCATCAACGGGAAGATCATTGATCTCAGTCCGACCCATGTGGTTATGGAAGCGGCCGGCATAGGGTATAACATCAACATATCCGTCAACACGTACACAAACCTGTCGGAGCGGAACAAGGAAGGCCAGGTGGTGAAACTGTTCCTTCATCATGTAGTGAGGGACGATGCCGAGCTGCTGTTTGGCTTTGCACAGGCACGGGAAAGGGAAATTTTCCGGTTACTCATCGGCGTCTCGGGGATAGGAGCAAATACGGCCAGGATGATCCTGTCGTCTCTCCGGCCGGAAGAAGTGGAAGAGGCTATAATCTCAGCCAATGTGAACCAGTTAAAGAGCATCAGGGGCATAGGATTGAAGACGGCCCAAAGAATTATTGTTGACCTGAAAGACAAGGTTGGCGGGACAGGAACGGTTGGAGAAATTTTCATGAAAGAAAGCAATACAACCCGGCAGGAATCGTTATCTGCTTTGGTTACCTTGGGATTTCCAAAAAGCACGGTAGAGAAAATTATTGATAAGATTGTTGCGGCAAACAAGACGATAACGGTTGAAGAATTGATCAAGCTGGCGCTAAAGGAGTTATAATGTGCATCCATCAGGCTGTATAAGGGTTGAACAGGGCAAGAAAATACTTTTTGATAGCTGTAATAGTCATTCCCGGGGTTTCTTTCACAGGATACCCTGGAGGTGGTGTGTATGGCCAGACCCGGCCGTCAGCGGATACCACCTCACGGAAAATTGATCTTCCTTACCCCTTCCATGATTACACAGGTATACCAACCCTTCCACAGCGTCAGTCGGGGCTTTACCTGAGGAATCCTTCGAACATCACCTCCACCATCACTTACGATCCGGAGACAAACCAGTATATATTCACTGACCGGATAGGAACCTTTCATTACAGGCTTCCTTCCTTTATGAATGCCGAAGATTACCGCAAGTATGATTTCGAACAGTCGATAAGGAAGTACTGGCGTCAGAGAGCGAGCGGTGAGACGGGAGGTTTTCAGTCAGCCCTTATCCCGAAGATCTATATCGAGAGCGAAGCGTTCGACAAGGTTTTCGGGACAAACACTATTGATATCAGGCCACAGGGAACGGCTGAGCTGATCTTCGGCATCAACTCGTCAAAAATTGACAATCCCCAGCTCTCTGAAAAACTGCGCCGTGTAACTACTTTCGACTTTCAGGAAAAGATCCAGATGAATGTAACGGGATCGATCGGCGACAAGATGAAGCTTGGTGTGAATTATAATACGGAAGCCACTTTTGATTTTGAGAACAAGACCAAGCTT
>JAXDBV010000316.1:0-5345 GCA_034678415.1 Bacteroidales bacterium | reverse complement strand
AATCCCTGGAGCATTTTTTCAATCATTTTTTCCGTATGGGTGGCAAACACGGCGATACGTATGCCTCCTTTTGGTCCCAGGTCGGAATACTTGGGGTTGTAGGCAATAAGTATTCCCTGTTCCATTAACCGGGACTGTACCTGCTTCATTTGTTCGGCGGTGTCGAGCACCAGGCAGATGATGGGTATAGCGGTATCTTCCACATCGATTCCCATTGATCGAAGACCATCCCTTACAATTTTAACATTCCTGTGCAGTTGTGATATCATTCCGGGATTATCCATCACCAGTTCGAGGGCTTTTGCTGAGCCGGCAGCGATCCCAGCCGGCACCGGGTTTGCCGCACGAAAGTACGGGGAGTTTTCATGGATGTGTTCGATAAAAGCGGCGGAGCCCGGTACGATGCCTCCGAATCCGCCGAATGCTTTGCTGAGGGTGCCTGCCACAAACAGGCGGGGTGCATTTTCAGGCTGCACGTTGGTGTTCACCGTTTCCCACGGCAGGCCGGTCTGTTCAATGCTACCCCTTCCTGTGGGGCCCACGGCTCCCAGGGCATGGGCATCATCGACGAGGAGGGCTGAAGCGGGAAATGCGCGGAGGGTCTCGTAGTACTCCCGTAACGGTGCCAGCACACCCCTGACGGGGAACAGACCGTCGGTGATCACCAGAGGACGTAATCCGCCGCTGCACCGTTCCTCCATCACCCTACGCAGGTCTTCGGGGTTACGGTGTGCGAAGGTGAAAACAGGCTTCTCAGACAACCTGGCGGCGTCACGCACACTGTAATGAGACGACTCATCAATGAATACCGCATCGAAGGTGCCCAGTATTGCCTGGACGATCACGCTGTTGCTCAGATAACCGGTCATGAAATAGAATGCATCCTGCATACCGAAGAACCTTGCGGCACGGTTCTCCACATCGACGATGGGAGGGCTGTTGCCAAAGGCGCGCCGCGAAGTGGCGCTGCCCATCCCGTACTTTTTAATCGCCCTGCAGGTGGCTCTCAGGATCTCGGGATGACCATGAAGCCCCAGGTAACCGGTACCCATGAAGTATAAATACTTCCGGCCACCAATGGTGGTGTAGGTGCCCGGCGCACTTTGCATGATTTTGTTCGGATCGTACGCCATTGCCGTGAATTGTTATTGGTTGACTGTCAATATGCGGTTTATACCGGGCTTCCGGGATCGTAACCTGAACAGCGAAAAATCCGTATAATAATATATACCCATTTCGCTGTAAATGTCAGGATCATTTTCACTTGCTGATCCTGGCACCGGTGATCAGATGCAGCAGCTTGTAATAGGTTCGCCAGATGGTACTTCTTTCATACACGGCGTCGGTTTTATGTGCCACAACCATATCTGCGGCAGGTAAAACGGTGATGAACTGACCCACAGCCCCGCGTGCCGTATATCCTCCCGCAAACGCTCCTGTGTTGGCCTCTCCCTGGAAGATCCACCACATATAACCATAGCCAAACTCCCCTGTTTTCCTGGTTACCGGGTGCATTTCTTCCAAAGGAGTAACCACGCTGGTAATTCTTTTTACCCATTCAGGAGAGACAACCTGTTCGCCGTTCCAAGTTCCGTTTCTCAGCATGAGGTATCCAACCCTTGCCATATCCCTGGTTGACAGGTGAAAATGATAGGATGGATATTTAGAAATACTAAGATCGCCGCCTTTAACATGGAGCGACCGGTCAAAGTCTTCCATACCGATAGGCTCGGCGATATCGGTCTGGAAGGCGTTAAAGATGTTCCGTCCGGTCATCTTTTCAAAAGCAGCGCCTGCCACGTTAAAGTCCCAGTTATTATAGAGATAATATTCCCCGGGCTTTTTGCTGCCTCGCGGAGGGGCATTTTTCCTGTCATCACCCAGGTTTGAAGCGATATGATACACCCCCGAGCGGGCGGTGATCAGATGCTGAACCTTTGCGGTTTTTTCTACGGGTAATAAGCCGCCGACATCGTCGAAGCCCAGGTCAGCAATGGTCTTATTCAGGTCAATGGTGCCGTTTTCCACATATTTGCCGTACAACATGGCCAGGAGGCTTTTCCTGCATGAAGCAAGGTAGCTTACCTGTTCAATATTGCCGTACCTGAATATGATCTCACCTCCGACAACAACCACCAGCCCGGTAGTATTCATACTGTCAACAATATACTTATGGGCTTCTTCAAGTTTGGCGGAGTCGTACCCGTGTTTAGCAGGGTTGCTAAATTCCCATCCTTTAACAGGATATTTTTCCTGCGCCTGTACCGGACATGCCAGGATGAGACACAATAGAAAAATACCCGACCGATAAACAAGTGATTTGTTCATAATGCCGATATATGATTAGTTAAACAATTTTTGTAACGCCAATTCCCGGTTCATCATTCAGGGTGATTTTCCCGTCAATAATCTGCATCCCTTTGAAACAATCATTACTGATTAATTGATTTCCATCAAGGTCAGCGTAATTCATCTTCGGTGTTAGTTGAGCCGCAGCAGAGATACCGCATGAGGTTTCGAGCGTGCTGCCCGTCATCAGGATCATGTTAAATGCTTCGGCCATGGAGATCATCCTGTTTGCTTCCCGCAGGCCGGTGCATTTCAGAAGCTTTATATTTATACCAGAAAAAACACCTTTCAATGCCGGAATATCTGTTAAGCGCTGGCATGATTCATCGGCGATGGTGGGAAGCGGACTATTCTCTGTAACCCATGCCATATCGTCAAGATTGTGTTTTGGCAGGGGTTGTTCAATGAACAGCACATTGCGCTCGCTGAGCCAATGGATCATTTCGAGGGCATGTTGTTTATCTTTCCAGCCCTGGTTCGCATCCACCGTTATCGGTTTATCGGTCACTGATCGTACCGCGTTGATGATCATCTTATCGGTTGCCTCATCAGCGCCCAGCTTAACCTTTATTATTTTGAACGGAGCAGCCTCCCTTGTTTTTTCACGCATCACCTCCTCTGTGTCAATGCCAACCGTCAGGCTCGTAACGGGTGTTTTTGACCGGGAATAGCCCCAGATCTGATAGACAGGTTTGCCAATAAGTTTACCGAACAGGTCGTGGAGGGCAATATCGACACCTGCTTTTGCGCAGGAATTATTGCTGTCGATATTTTCCACATACGTTAAAATATCATCCGTTTCGAGGGGACTGGCGAACTGTTCGAGATTCACCTTGCTTAAAAATGCCATAACGGTATCGACCGACTGACCCTCCATATAGGGGGGAACCGGCGCTTCTCCATACCCTGTCACACCATCGTAGGTTATTTCCGTAAGGACGGATATCTGGGCTGTACGGGTATATCCTGAGATATTAAAAACATGCTTCGTTTTCAGTTCATAGGGGAAAAAGGTCAGTTTCATTCGTTTACTGCCGCCGGTTTTGGTATTGATATTGGGGGTACAGGCCACCAGGGTATTTCCCAGTGCCCCCGTTGCGGCCAGAACAGCCGAAGTCTTGATAAAATTCCTGCGCGTATGTTTCATGGTTGAAGGATTTATTTTCCGTTTTCTAAAAACTTATATATCCTCTCGGTCAGCTCTACACCTTTGTTACAGTTCATAAAAAAAACAAAACCAATATTTTTTTCTTTAAAGAATGCGAAATGAGACTGAAACCTGTTTCCGTTATTACCCCCGTGGAAGTATTTCATTCCGTAGGGAGTCATCTCAGAACGTATTCCCAGGCAGGAGGATACCTTTTCATCAATATTGACCTGAGGCACAGCCATAACATTGAAAGTGCTGTTAGGCCATTGGCTTTCCTTCATAAGGTGCATCACAAACCTGGCATAGTCGGTGGCTTCAGTACGCAGTCCGTATGCCACCTGGGCACGGGGAAGGATCATTCGTCCGGAGACCTGGTTATCCTTATGCCCGGTGGACATATGCCTTTCGACATAGTTGTTTTCCACGAGAAAGGAATGGTTCATTTTAAGCGGTTTAAACACCTCTTCCCGGATAATATCCTGCAGTTTTTTCCCCGTTTTCTGTTGTACCGCGTACCCGAGGAATTCAAAAGCTTCTCCCGAGTAAATATACTTGCTCCCCGGATCGGCGTCGATCGTAAGCTTTCCGCCTTTAGGTCTCCAGTTGGGCATACCCGTGGTATGTGCCAGCGCCATTCTGCCGGTGATCCGCTTGTAACGGTCATCATATGCAATATCCTCGTAGGAGAAATACTTATATAATGGAGTATCAATACTGAACAGTCCTTTCTCAACCAGTTTATGTACGGCGTAAGCAAATACGGGCTTCGTCATTGAGGCTGCCTCGAACAGGGTTTTGCGGTTCACCTTTTCGCGGGTGTTGTTATCCTTTTCCCCTGACACTTTATAGTAAGCTATTTTGCCATTCTCTATGAAGGCAAGGGATAACCCTACTATCTGAAGGGAATCGGATTGGCGCCTGATAAAATCATCTAGTTCGGTAATCGTAATTTCCTTACCTTCCAGGGAATGTATCTGGCCAAAAACAGAGAGTCCTGTTCCAAAAGAAATCAACAGGTAAAATAAACCCAACAAGGCACTTTTAAAGATTATCATTCTTCTCATGATATGGTATCGTTTGAGGGCGTAGGAGTCCAGATACGATTGATCACACCCGGGCATTTCATCTCCGCGATCACCTGCTTAGCTCCCTCCAGCCGGATAAATGAATATTTACCGCTAAAACCATCATCATTTCCTCCGGTCAGGTCATAACCGGAATACTGCCTTACCACCCCTTCCCTGTATTCAGCCAACCGGTTAAACTGATAATGCCGTTGGAGTTCAGATAATAGCCCCTGAGCCGCGACGTTTATTCCAAAAAATATGAAATTACAGGAATAAATTGACTTTAGCATAACAATCAACCTTAATATAATAGCCGTATCGCAGGCAAAGAATGATAAGAACCGGTAAGGTGTTAAATCCTCACGTAATGGCTCATTCCATGTAAAAAATTCGTTTCACTGTCATTTGATGAATCGATACATTCAGCCCGTAATAGTAAGAAACTTGCTATCATTCCGGGATGATGCAGGTTTCCTTTCAAAGTGCCCGGAGGTATGATTTCGATACAGTGTCCGGACATACGAAAAGACAGTTGTTCGCTCTTCATTTTATTAGGGACAGGATTGATAAAACATTGCCTGTGATAAACTTACCACAGGCAATGTAACCTAAACACCCTATTATTAACCTAAAACCCTTTCCGCACAACTCCTATCTTTATGTTCTTTGAACAATTCATTGTATCTGTGGTTCCTGATATCCGGATTATCTGACAACATAAAATTCAGTCTGTCGTCCGTCCAGGAATACCACTTTTTTACCGTCGAAAAAGACCACCT
>JAXDBV010000315.1:0-4854 GCA_034678415.1 Bacteroidales bacterium | reverse complement strand
TGAGTGATAAAATAATTCTTCAGTTCCATTGACAGGTTCTTGGAATATTTGTCCATGAAGGCTGCCTTGAGCTGATCGGTGATATTTCGTGTAGATATATCGGATGACTGGAGAAGATAAGGCATGTGTTCATCGTCAGCCTTTATTCTCTGGCAGAGTTGAATACCTGCCCGGGGATCCCTGGCTCCCTCGCGTTCAAAACTGACATCGGATATTACTCCCAGCAGGTTATACTTAAACTTTTCATACAGGCTCACGGCCTCCTCGTAATTCTTGGCCAGGAGGATTTTGGGCCGTCCCCGCATCCGAAGCATTCGCTGGTGTTCATTCAGGGCTTCACTCTGGAATTCATGCGACTGGTTGAGGACGATACGGTAAAGAACAGGAAGGTAAGAGGAAATATACCGTATATTATCTTCCACGAGAAGTATAGCCTGCACACCCACCTGTTCGATGTCATAGTCTGCATTCATCCTGTCCTCAATCAGTTTAATGATGGCCAGCAGGAGGTCGGCATTCCCGAGCCAGCTGAAAACATAATCGATAGAGCTCAGGTCTTCTTTTTCCAGTCTGAGGCTTACCTCGCGGGAGAAGTATGTTAGCACAACAATAGGCACCCTGGGATATTTTTCTTTTATTCTGTTAGCCAGGTCGAAGGTGTCAATCTCTCCCCCGCTGAGCATGGATATGATAAGATCAATTTTTTCCTCCTGTAATATCCGGAACGCTTCTTGTGCCGAATCGACCTGGATAAAAATGGGCGGATACCGCAAACTGAGGGACACATATTCGTTGAAGATCTGTTCATCAATCCTGCCATCCTCTTCAAGCATGAATGCATCGTAGTTACTGCAAATCAGCAACACACGATGGATGCGGTTCTGCATGAGCAGGTTGAAGGAGGTATCACTGAAGTCGTACTTCTGTGCTTCGATAATGCCGGCGAGGTAATCAATCATAGTGTCATAACCAATTATCAGTTATTCCCTTCCAGTGTGATAACGGATATTCTCTTTTTCCCATCCATTTTAACGATGAGAGGCTTGCCGAATCTCACCTGTTTGAAGAACCGTGTTTGCCGTACCGGTGTCTGGTCGTTGATCAGGTCCCATCGTATGAAGTCACCGGGCATGGTTTGATCCACAGAGAAATATCCCACATTCATGGATGTCACATTATGAAAAAAGTGTGAGCCGAGGGAAGCATCGAGCGGGGTATCCTTCCTGCTTGTTTCCACAATCACCCTGGCATTCGATATCTGGGGCCATGCTACGGGGATACCGATGAATCTGTCACGCGTACCCCATCGGCCGGGTCCGATTAACACGTAATTCCGGCCCTCCTCCAGCATTTGTTTATTCAGCCCCGCTATTTCGGAAACCATTTCCAGGGTGCGGGCATTATCAAATTTACCGGGATCCACGAAAATAATATCGCTGATGTTTTCAATAATCCCGTTCCCCATGCTCCTGCCGGAGGAGAGGAGGATATTGTCTTTATTAATTTTTTGAAGATCAATCTCATAGTCTCCCATGGCTCCCAGCAAAGGTTTGATCTGTAGAAGGTAAAACGATGCCCGCCCGCTGCTATCCTTGTTAAGGTCAACGGCATATTCTATTTCCACGGCACAGCCGAGCGCTTCCTTCACCACGGTCAGTATGGTATTGATGGCTTCGGCCAAAGGTATATAATTGTACTTCAAAATATCTGAAAAATCGATGATTCGTGGACCGGCAAGGTCGAGACCCGGAACCACACGGTCATTGGCCGCATCATATACCGATGCACAGTGAAGAAGGGTGCCATGCTTCTCCACCACGGAGATGTCGAGCCTGCTCAGTCCGGCATCTTCTCCTTCCAACAGGTTCAGATTCCTGTTTGCCATATTAATGGCATACATCCACACCTGTGAATTTTTGAAGAGATCCCGCGGGGAGCAGATATCGAGCGCCGGATACAGGGGAGCAAACCTGAATGCTTTTTCGCCCTGCATCACATACTGACCCAGGCCGACAGCAACCACCGCAAAACCTTCCTCGGGTTTCATGTGTGATACGGGGTAATAATTGAACGACTGTGCCGTGCCGCTCAGATGAGGATAATAATAATCACCGTATGAATTCCCAACCACCTCCTGGATCACAACAGCCATCTTTTCCTCGTCAATGTTGTGGTTTATGGCTTTAAAATAGGTGCGTGCGTCGTCGGAGTACACGGATGCGTATACCAGTTTAATGGCATTGGAGGCCTGCCGGTACCGTATTTCAAAATCAGGATGGTTGTTCGGAAGCAGGTAAGTGTCATAGATCCCCGAGAATGGTTGCATTAGGGAGTCCTCAAACAAGCTGGACGAGCGAATAGCCAGCGGCCTGGTAATGACTCTGAGCAGGGTCCGAAGTGATTTTTCCATGGTATATGACAGGGACCCTTCCAAAAATGCCTGCCGGATATTCTCATGATTATTCTCCCCTTTCACCTTGTCATAGAGGTGGTTCCTCTCCATGAAAATTTCAAATTCATCGGTGCCGATGACGGAGGTGAGGGGAGTGCAAACACGGATATGGGGGGTGATACGGGTAAACTCAACATCATAGATAAGGGTGTTAATGAATGCCAGTCCACGGCCTTTGCCCCCCAACGAGCCACCGGCCATACTTACAATATTGCTGGGATCGAGAAGGGCCGTTTCCTCAAAAGCGACGATCTTGCCCCTATCTTTCTCATACCGGTATTTATGCAATATCTGCAGGAGAAATTCCCGCAGCTCCGCAGGGCTCCTGAAATCGGTAATCCTGAGGGGATGTAGCATTTTGGCTATCTGTATCTCTCCCCTGGCCATCAGCCAGAGGGAGAAATGGTTCTTCACCGCATGATACACCAGTGATTCCTCAGGAACCGTTCGCAGGTACTGTTCAAATTCCTTCATGGAACGGGCAACGGCAATCTGTTTCCCCTGCTGGTCACGATACACAAAGTGACCAAATCCGAGGTAATAATTGATAAAGCTCCTAAGATCCTGCAGCAACGTGTCTGAGTTCTTATCAATGAAAGTAGCCTGTACTTCGTATGCCAGGTGTGTATTGCCGGGGTCCGAAGACTGGAGAACTGCCGGCAGGTTCGGCACTTCCCTCTTAACATACCCGATCAGATCAATACCGGCCTTCTCATCCATTTGTCCGTTCCTGGAAAACCGGACATCGGAGATGATGCATAGCAAATAATCCCTGTACCGATTGAAAATCCCGATCGCTTCCTCGTAGGTCCTTGACAGGAGTATCTTAGGCCTGGCTCTCATTTTCAGCACCTTATACACATCATCCGAACCCACATCTTCAATAATGCGCTGTGTCTGTTCCTGAACAATGGAATAAAGCATCGGCAGGTACCTGGAATAATATACCGCCGAATCTTCCACCAGAAGGATCACCCTTGTGAGGCCGACACGGGTATCGTTCCCGACATTGATCTTATCCTCCAGAAGCTTCACCATGGCAGAAAACATTCTTGTATCACCGTTCCACACGTATACCTGATCCAGTGACTGAAGGCACTCAGGATTGCTTTCAAATACATGAAAGTCCTTGCTGTTATTGAGAAGCAGGAATACCGGGACATACGGAAAGACCTTTTTTATCTTGCAGCTAAACTCGAGGGGTGTTTTCTTATCCACTCCCATCATGAGAATTACCAGGTCGTAATGCTTCCTTTTCAGTCGTTCAAATGCTTCGTCGGCTGAGGAAACACCGGTGATTCTTGGTGCCGAGATGAGGCTCATCTGTGGATAATCACTGAAGATGCCGTCGGTGATTCTTCCTTCGCCCTGGATGGCGAAAATATCATACATGGTCGCAACAAGGAGTATCTCTTTCACCCTGAAAGGCATCAGGTCATGGAACACATATCTTGCAGCATTTTGTTTGTCGAGGAACGACTGCAGCAGCTGTCGTGATGCAGGGGGGACTTTCTCTTCCTCCACCACATCTTCCTTCCCGGGTTCCTGCGGCTGTATGCCTTCAATAATCTCACGTGCCTTGTAATTGCTTATATAACTACTGATGATATTTGCCAGGTTGATGATAAGATCTCTTTCCTCTTTCAGAAACGGTCCTTCATCTGTAAGAGGATACTCTCTTGTATAGTACACTTCGATACTCCCGGAAATGTCATCCATTGCCTTGAATGACTGGGTCTGCTTCCATTGTGTTACCGTGAAGTCAGGACTGACATATTCCTGCCCGTTGTAAATAATTCTCGCACAAGTATACTCGGGGAACTGCCATGCATGCGGGAAGATGAGCACAAGCTGCTGGAGCGTTTCATCGAGCGGTTTGCCCTGCCGGAGAATGGTGGTAGTCTTATTGATACAGGTCAGCTCCTTAATCCGTTCCTGTTTCTCCGCCTCAAGGCGCCTGTATTCCTGTTCAATATGAAATCCTTCCTCTTTCATTTACGCATACCCGTTTCTTCCCCACTGCCCCCAGTAAAGCCGTAACCGTAGAGGAAATAAAGGTAACGATTTTCAGGGAAATGATGTGCAGGAGTCTCAGGCCGGGTAACGAATGAAGGATCGGTGGTTCAGATCATCGGTTTGTCATTCAACCACCCAGGTGCTGCCGCTGTGGAGCAGATCATCCATGTTTTTTATTTTCGAGGTTTGGCGAATTTCGTCAATCTGCTGCTCCAACCTGCTTTCATAGGTAGGCGCTTCGACACTGCGGATAACACCCATGGCAACAGGATAATCGGGATACCACATACTGGCCAGCATGAGGTGCACACCAGGATTGGGTTCATGCGCATCATGAACGAGGATATCCTTTTCAGTAATATTGTTTTCACCCAGGGTCACCACCT
>JAXDBV010000314.1:0-18986 GCA_034678415.1 Bacteroidales bacterium | reverse complement strand
GAGGAAAAGTCAAACGGCTCGCTGCCACGCACAGCAAAAATAGGGGGTCTTATTGAGATACACGGAGGAGGAGGAAGGGGTGTCGACTGGACGGAAGGATGCATCGCCCTGACCAACAAGGATATGGACTCACTTTTTGTATATGCCGGACAGGATATGGAGGTGCTCATCATCGGCTCACTGAAAAAGCTATCTCAAACACTTAAAAGATAATGCAGCAGGCATGGAAGAACTGGATGAAATACAGGGGGAGACGCCGCCTCAGAAATCCCTGAACCACACGATGGGAACGGTTTTCTCCCGGCTGGTCGATAATATAGGCATTCTCTGGCAGGACAAGATCCGCTATTCCCACGGATGGAAAATTACCCGTTATTCATCTGTCATTCTCCTCTTGCTGGCGTTCTTCATCTTTATTGTCCCACTGATCCAGGAAGGGACGCTGAGCCTTGTCAGAAAAGGAACACCGCTGCATTATACCATCATCGAACCGGAAAAGTACAGCGCCCGTAAGGCAGCCCTGGAAAGGGAGCTTAGGAACCAGAAACGCCGGTTTGAAGCATTAACTCCCCTGTCGGCGTACCTCATTGTGAACACTTTTGAGAACAAGATATGGCTTTACAGAGGCAAAAAGCTGGTGAGGGAAGGCATGTGTTCCACGGGAAGTTATATCCTCCTTGAATCGGGTGATGAGCAGAAGTGGATCTTCAAAACGCCGCGGGGGATGTTCCGGGTACAGGGGAAAACCACTTCACCGGTATGGCGCAAACCTGACTGGGCCTTTGTTGAGGAAGGGCTTCCCATACCGCCTCCCACCCACCCGTCAAGGTATGAATACGGGGTGTTGGGAGACTATGCCCTGAGCATCGGCGACGGATACCTCATCCATGGCACCCTGTACCAACGTTTCCTTGGCCTCCCCGTAACCCATGGTTGCATCAGGCTGAACGATGAGGACCTCAAGGCAGTGTATTCAAACCTGGATATAGGCTCAAGGGTCTATATTTACTGAACCGTATCAACAATCACGTATGTCGCAATCCAATCAAAATATGGAGAGAAGCAGGAGGAAGCGGTTCCTGACCATTGTGCCGGTGATCATCCTTTGTATACTGGCCGCACTGTTTCTGGGAAATGCCTTATCCGCACCGAAAAAAACGTTGAACCGGATACATCAGCACTATGCCGACACCAGTGGCAGTTGTCTTTTTTTCAGGAATGACTCCCTTGACCAGGCCGTGCTGAAAGCACAGAAAGATATTGCTTTTTATACCTCAAGGCTGGCAATGGCCAAATCCGATTCGATCTGTGTCTCGGTTAGCCTTGAAGACAGCGTACTGAACCTCGAGATAAGGGGTGTAGTGGTTCATCAAGCAGGTATAGCTCATCGAAAGGTTAATCTCTTTTTCTCACGGATAGATCCCTGCGCTGTGAGGAATCTCTTCTCCAAACCATTCATCTTGAAGAAGCTCAGGGGTAACGGCCCCCAGAATCCTGTGCTTGTCAAGAAAGCTCCCAAAGATACCATTGAGGCGGCTAAGATATCCTCTCCCCCCGATACCTCCAGGCATAAACCCGTGTTCTTTACGGCCGAGCTGGAGAATGGATTTACCATATACATTGAGCAGTACGACAGGAGAAACCTGCGGTTTCATCTTGCCCGTGCCTGCTTTCTAACCCGGCACCGTCTGATTACCGCCGTTCATACCCTGGCAGACCTGTTCAGGCTCAGGTTAACTGATTATAAACCTCTGATATGCCTGCAGTTATCACATGAGGACACCAAAGCCCTGTACCGTTCACTTCCCCATCAGGCCTTGTTCTCGCTCAGAATCTGATAGTCACATTCCCTTTTCTGCTGATCCATCCCCCAACATAGGCAGGTTATCAGTCCTGTCAGCCCTACATCTCCCCGTGAATGATCCGGGTAGCTGTTTATATCCCTGTCTGAAAATAATTTCTGGCCTATCTGGCGATAATATTGAAAATATGGATAATTTTCGCCTCGTTTTACACCCCGTAGCTTTTGTTAATATTTATGTGATTATTTGTTGAATTATTTATTGAATTATTTCCGTAATTAATTCATGAATTCAATGAGGAATTTTTTTACAAGAAACACAGGTGCGAAGATCATTCTTCTTCTTTTCATCATCACCCTGGTTGTCGGTGTTGCCGGTGCAGAAACCGGACATTACCTGAAGGTTCTCAGTATCCGTTTTGAGTTTGTCCTGTTTGCCCTTATCCTGATGGGTGTTGCCGCCTTTCATAAGCATACCTTTTATATATCGATCTCAGGTATGCTCATTATTATGATCTTTAAATTCCTGTTCGATCCCGGGTTTCATCTCCAGACACATTTCTTTGGCGAGATACCGTTCATGGACCAGATTATAGACAAGGATTTACGGGCGGGAGAATGGGGTATCATCCTCAACCTGTTCGGGTTGTTGCTGGGCTTTGCTGTCCTGGCAAAGTTATTTGAAGAATCAAAGGTTCCCGCTATCATCCCCTATTACCTTCCAAAAGGTGTTGCAGGTCATTTCACCCTGCTGGCCGCCATATTTATCCTTTCCACCTTCCTGGATAATATTGCGGCAGCCCTGATCGGGGGAACCATTGCACTGGTGATCTACAAAAACAACGTGCATATCGGCTTTATTGCCGCCATCGTTGCAGCCAGCAATGCCGGAGGTTCGGGCAGTGTGATCGGTGATACCACCACTACCATGATGTGGATCGACGGTGTAAGTCCACTTGACGTATTGCATGGTTTTATTGCTGCAGGTGCAGCCCTCCTGGTATTCGGATGGATCGCCGCATGGCAGCAGAACAAGATACAGGCTCCGGAGGTTATTCCATCGACTGCTACTATCAGGATTGAGTATAAAAAGCTGTTGTTGGTGCTGCTGATCATCGTTGGGGCTGTAGTATCCAACTTCCTCTACGATATGCCGGCCCTGGGGGTCTGGGTGATGCTGGTGGCCGGTATGCTGCTGACGAGGGTGCCGTGGGGGGAGCTGCGTAATGCCTTGCCCGGAACAATATTTCTCCTGGGTCTTGTCACCAGCGCCTCCATGATGCCGGTGGAGGAACTGCCCGTCGCCTCATGGACCACCGCCTTCCTCCTCGGACTGCTCTCATCCGTGTTTGACAACATACCCCTTACCAAGATATGCCTTGATCAAGGCCATTATGACTGGGGAATGTTGGCTTATACGGTGGGATTTGGAGGATCCATGATATGGTTCGGCTCTTCGGCCGGCGTGGCTATAACGAATAAGTTCCTTGAAGCCCGTAACATCGTTAAATGGCTCAAAAACGGCTGGCATGTTGCACTGGCTTACATAGTGGGGTTTGCTATACTGTACCTGACCATGGGCTGGGAACCGGCCGATAATCGCGAACATAAGATCATCAATTGCCCCGTCCCCGGCTGCCCTTTCGGTGCAACCGGTGATAATGCCATTGGAAAATCAATTTTGGAATTTCCAGAACATATCAAATAATATTTGCCGTTAGATGAAATTCCTTATTTTTGCAGGAATTATTATCCATCGGAAATATATATTTTAATGATTAACAATATGTTAGATAATTGCAGGAGAGCCTTGAAAAAGGCTTTTTTGTTGTTTGTTTTAATACTGGTTCCGGTCCTTACCTTCGCCTCGTCAGGGCAGGTTCCTTCCATTGGTCCAATCAGGATTGAATTCATCATCTTTGGTCTTACCCTGCTGGGGGTAGCCCTGTTTCACAAGCAGACCTTCTGGGTGGCGGTCACGGGACTGACGGTGCTGCTCATTTTCAAGTTCGTGTTTGATCCCGGTTTTCACTTCGCAGAACACATGGTTGGTACAATACCGATGGGTGAGCAGTTGATGGACAAGGAACTTCGTGCCGGTGAGTGGGGTATCCTTCTGAACCTCCTGGGATTACTGCTCGGTTTTGCTGTCCTTTCAAAAATATTCGAGGATTCCAGAGTCCCGGAAATCCTTCCCAGGTTCCTGCCGGACGACTGGAGAGGTCCGCTGCTGCTGCTGGTTTTTATATTCATCATGTCGGCCTTCCTGGACAATATAGCAGCTGCGCTTATCGGAGGCACCATTGCGCTGGTCGTTTTTAAGCACAAGGTGCATATCGGGTTCCTGGCGGCTATTGTTGCTGCCAGCAACGCCGGCGGGTCGGGAAGTGTGGTGGGCGACACCACCACAACAATGATGTGGATTGGCGGGGTTTCTGCCCTCAACGTTCTTCATGCCTATGTGGCTGCCATTTTTGCATTGATCTTCTTTGCCTGGTTCTCATCGCACCAGCAGGATAAATACCAGCGGATACAAAAAGACCCGGTGGAAGGGGTGAGAATCGACTGGACCAGGATCCTTGTGGTGGCACTGATTCTTGTGGGTGCCATCCTCTCGAACGTGCTGTATGACATGCCTGCCCTCGGCGTGTGGATTGCCATTGTCATCGGATCCCTGATCATAAAAGTGCCCTGGAAAGAGGTTCCAGGCGCCACAAAAGGGACCATCTTCCTCCTCTGCCTGGTGATGTGTGCCTCCCTGATGCCGGTGGAAGAGCTGCCCAATGCATCATGGGTGACAGCCTTTGCCCTTGGATTTCTCTCTTCCGTGTTTGACAATATCCCCCTGACAAAGCTATGCCTTGACCAGGGACATTACGACTGGGGCATGCTCGCCTACACCGTTGGATTCGGCGGATCGATGGTATGGTTCGGCTCTTCAGCCGGCGTGGCTATCACCAATAAATTTCACGAAGCCCGCAATGTGGTTCTGTGGCTTAAAAACGGATGGCATGTGGTTGTAGCTTACATTATAGGATTCTTCGGCCTGTACCTTATCCTTGGGTGGGAGCCGGCCGACAACCGTGAACATAAGATCGAAAACTGCCCTGTCGAAGGCTGTCCCTTTGCCAACCAGGAAGTAACAGTCCTGCAGAAGAATGAGAGCAAAGCCGGAAATACCGTGTCCTGGGCCATGATCTATGGTAGCAGACATGAAATGAAAACTGAAGGGGAATAAACAATACATCCTGAGAATAAAGACATTACCTCAGCCTGCAGACCGTTGACTTCCAAACCGTCAACGGTTTTTTTTATCGCATAAACCCGTACCTTTGGCATGAGATACAGGGGTCGACGATATGCAGCATAGCGGAAAATCATCGGATCAGTTGATGAGTGATTTCATGGACTTCATCGGAAGTGACCGGAACCTGCTGAAATTCATCCATAACACCCCAACGGAGGAGCTGGCAAAGACCATCATGACCGAAGGCCTTGACTATGAGAACCATCTGTTTTATACTGCCGACCAGGTATCGGGAACCGATCCGGTGGAGGTGAAATATTTCAGGATGATCCGGAAGAATTATGGCGATTATACTGTTGTGATCGAGATCGGCATGGAGCTCATCGAATACATAGCTCAAAAGATAAAGGGATACAAGCACTGTTACACTGAGATGCTTTCCAAGCTACCCCCGCGTATCAGCCCGGATGGAGGTTTGATATACAGACTTCCCGAGCAGTTTATCAAAGGATATTTCGATCAGAAAACGGGGAAAAAGGTGTTAAATCCCGCATTCAGCCCGCATATCTTCCTGGAAATTTTTGACATCAATATTCACACCCTGACAGCCGGAGAAGCAAAATAGCGATTTGTATCATTCGAATTGGTAAAAAAATGATAACTTGCTCATGACAAATCATTTATTAACAAAATTGTACATCCATGGAAGTGATCAATGACAACCAGACCAAGGTGAGATATGCCGGTTTCTGGCTCAGGTTTATTGCATACCTGATCGATGGCATCATACTGCAAATTGCCGGTTTCATTATTTCCCTGCCGTTCATAGGGGCTATTGTTTTCAATGCGTTCAGGATTGCCCGTGAAGATTCCTTCACTGACCAATCGATGATGGGTATTGCCGGAATTCTGGGGGCGATATTTCTTCTCTCGCTGATAACTGTGGTCATGGGGTGGCTGTATTTATCGCTGATGGAAGCATCGAAAAACCAGGGTACCCTGGGCAAGATGGTACTGGGATTACAGGTTACCGATATGGACGGGAACCGTATCTCCTTTGGAAGGGCTACCGGACGTTATTTTGCCAAGATCATTTCCGGTATGATACTGATGATCGGGTATATTCTCGCCGGGCTAACTGATAAAAAACAGGCGCTTCACGATCTCATAACCAATTGCCTGGTAATACGTAAACCGGCTCAGACTGTATAAAAAACATCTTATCACTTTTGCTGCTGATCATGTTATAGACCAATCACAGGAAAGGATCTATGGAAACGAACGAAAAGAGCTATACCAACGGTGAGATCACTGTCTTTTGGAGGCCGGGATCCTGTATTCATTCCTCCATCTGTTACACCCGTTTGCTGGAGGTTTTCAATCCGCGCAAGCGGCCATGGGTGAACATGTCCGAAGCTTCTTCGGAAGAGATCATCCGTGTGGTGAACCAGTGCCCCACGGATGCCCTGACATGGAAATACAACGACGACAGCAGGAACAGCCGGATTACAGATAAGGACCTGAATCATGTGAATATCAGGAAGCCGGGCAGATCGCCTGTACAGGATGCCGGTGAAAAGGAAGCAACGGGAAGCCTGTCGAAACCGACGGAGATCATGGTTTCACATAACGGACCGTACATTATAAAAGGGGATTTCATACTGGATACTCCCCTCGGGCCACAATACAAAACGATGAAAACAATCTCCTTATGCAGGTGTGGTCATTCTGCCAGTAAACCATTCTGCGACGGCAGTCACCGAAGGTTTTCTTTTACCGGATAAGAACCAATGAATATGCAACCCAAAAACCCAACAGTACAAGCTGAATTCGTGCCCATGGAGAACGGTCCTCTCCGTGTGAGGGGTGCGTTCAGGATGGTCAACTCGGAAGGTCATGAGATAAAGACCGGTAAGGAAATCTTTCTCTGCCGTTGCGGTCATTCAGGCAATAAGCCCTTCTGCGACGGGTCGCACCGGAAGGCCGGTTTCAGGGGTTAGTCATTGTATCACCTGGTGCACCAGGCTTGCCGCCTCGCGGAGGGATATAGCTGACATTACCTTCAATCCCGAACGTTCGATAATGTCCTTTGCTTCCGCTGCGTTGGTACCCTGCAGCCTAACAATCACCGGAACATTGATATTCCCCACGGATGTATAGGCATCGACCACTCCCCTGGCCACGCGGTCACAACGGACTATCCCTCCGAAGATATTGATCAGGATCGCTTTCACATTCGGATCCTTAAGAATGATTCTGAAGCCGGCTTCGACCGTTTCGGCGTTAGCCGTTCCTCCCACATCGAGGAAGTTAGCCGGATCACCTCCCGACAATTTAATAATATCCATGGTTGCCATGGCCAGACCGGCACCGTTGACCATACATCCCACATTGCCGTCCAGCTTGATAAAATTCAGTCCGTAGCGTGAAGCTTCAACCTCGGCCGTTGCTTCTTCCGTAAGATCGCGCAGATCAGCATAATCAGGATGCCTGAACAGGGCATTATCGTCGAGGTTCACCTTGGCATCGGCGGCCAGTATGAAATCGTCGGATGTTTTGATGACAGGATTGATTTCCATGAGAGAGGCATCAGACTCCACATATGCCTTGTACAAGGCAGTAACAAAACGAGTCATCCCGGTGAAAGGTTTCCCCAACAGTCCGAGGTTGAACGCGATCCTGCGTGCCTGGAAAGGTAAAAGTCCGATACCCGGATCGATTTCCTCCCTGAATATCAGCTGAGGGGTGTTCGCAGCCACTGATTCGATATCCATACCCCCTTCGGTGGAATACATAATAATGTTGCGCGCCGTTTGCCGGTTCAGAAGCAAGCTCATATAGAACTCTTTTATTTCTGAAGGACCGGGATAATAGATGCCTTGTTCAACCAGTACTTTGTGCACCTTTTTTCCTTCAGGGCCGGTCTGGTGTGTCACCAGTTGCATTCCGAGTATGTTTTTGGCGTGGTATTTCACCTCCTCGAAAGATCGGGCGATTTTCACGCCTCCTCCTTTCCCGCGTCCGCCGGCGTGGATCTGTGCTTTCACAGCCCATGCGTCAGTGCCTGTCAGCTTTTGCACCTCATGTGCTGCCTCCATAGCAGCGTCGGGTGTTTCGGCAATCAAACCCTCGGGGACAGGCACACCGTACTGTCTGAGGATCTTCTTTCCCTGGTATTCATGTATATTCATATGAGTAAGGGATTGAGGAGTATAACCACGGCCAAAATTAGTTTATTTTTGAAAACTTACTCTATTTTTGCAGATGTAAACAATGTGCATGAGAGGTGCGAAAGCTATCTGCCATCGAGTTAAGACGTAAGACAGTTGATGAATACCGGTCATCGGAAAAGAATCCTCTGATTATTGTGCTGGATAACATCCGCAGCCTTAACAACACCGGATCGGTATTCCGTACAGCAGATGCTTTCCTTGTCGAAGCCATCTACCTGTGTGGCATTACCGGTAAGCCTCCCCACAGGGAGATACAGAAGACAGCGCTGGGAGCCACCGAGTCGGTGCCATGGAAGTATTTCCCGTCAGCCAGGGAAGCCATAGAGCAGTTAAAAGCATCCGGATATACGATTATTTCGGTGGAGCAGGTTAATGATTCCATTCCCCTGCAGCAGTTCTCGCCCGAGAGGGGTAAACGGTACGCACTTGTTTTCGGTAACGAGATTCACGGGGTGGAACAGGCAGTTATCGATCAGAGCGACCACTGCATTGAGATACCACAATTCGGCACAAAGCACTCGTTTAATGTTGCGGTTAGCGCGGGGATTGTCTTATGGGAATTTTCCAGGATATTCAACCCATAAAAAAAGAGCGATCCGTGCAGGAACGCTCTTTTTTTATATGAGAAATAATTGATTTATTGTACCATTGACCTGAAGGTGTCGCTGGCAAAATATTTTGCGAATTCGAGATCGGTTTTTGCCAGTTGTTTTAGTTCGGGTTTCTGTTGCAACGCTGCTTTCAGGTTATTGATCATAAAAGTCTCATCACCCAGCCGGGCGCCGCAGACAGCTTTCAGGTAGGGAATCATGGCACATTCACCTTCCACCTGTGCCAGTACATTCTTGGCTCCTTCGGCATTACCGGTCAGGAGATGTACCAATGCCAGATTAAAGCTCGGTTTGTCTTTCAGGTAATTCTTGGCATCCTCATATTTACCTTCGATAATACTGATGGCGCCAAGCCCGTAGTTTGCTTCGGGAGAAGGACTCTGCAGTGAAGTGAACAACCCTTTTGCTTTTTCAACCTGTCCTTGCATGAGGGCCACAACACCGAGGTTGGTTTTAACCACGTCATTATCTTTCAATTTCTGGGCTGCGAGGAATGCGGTTTCAGCCTCATCGAGTTTGCCCAGTTCAATCAGATAAACACCCTGTCCGTTGAAGGTCCTGAAACAGGTAGGGAAGCGTTCTGAGCCATAGGCATAGATCTTCACCTTTTTTGCCGGGTCTTCGGTAAGTTTGGCGGCATATAGGATTTCTTCAAGGTTCAGCTTGGCGGGGTCATTATCAATAAGGTTCAGCACCTCTTCATCGGAGTAGCCGATGAGATCAACATTGATCTGCATGACTGACCTTCTGAGTTTCGGAAGGATATCGGTTTTGAGCACCTCATAGGCTTCCGCCATGTTTTTGATCTCCTTTTCCCTGACGTTGGGATCGGAATACATAGAGAGAACTCTGAGTATCAGTTCTTTATCACGGACCGATGATTGTTCCATGAGATTCTTGAACCCGTCCCAGTCTTCCGCCGTGGATTGTTCTTTATATTGCGTTGATTTGTCGATATCGGTAAGCTTGGCGGTTTTCAGGCTCTTATCTAGGTATTTGGTAGCCGAACTTTTCCGGTTGCCGGCCAGTTTTTCATTCAGGTCATAGGGACCATCCGGTGAAGCAAACGCATTGATGTTGAACCCTTTTACATCTTTCCTCTCATTTGCTGCCGCTTCAGCAAGGTACTGTTCAAAGCCCTGGATATCTTCCTGTTTCAGCTCGGATGTACGCACATCAGCCTGGTTAATCACGAAGTGTATATCGGCTTCCTTTGTTTCAGGCACTATCCTGACGAATTTATCACCCACAATAATGCCGTTTCCTTCTTTGGATACCAGGGTTGATGTTGCGATAACGCCATCGGCAAGCTTCACGGGGGTGAAATCCACGCTTTTCTTGCCGATGCTGGCCTTAATGCGCAACATCAGTTCGGAGACACGCATATCATCGTTAAACGCCGTCTTGTCAGAATGGGTAAAACGCCCTCCTGCCACATAATTTATCGTTTTGTTGTTAGCCTGAATTTTTTCTCCCTGCATGGTGATGGAGTTGAAAGGAGTTTCGCCTTTCTCATACACCAGAACGGGAACCGCCTCAACAATCGCTTTTTTATTGAAGTACTTTTCCGGAAAAACACCTGTCACTGAGAATTCTACTTGTCCTGCATGCGTTTCCAGTACTTTCGGGGTAACATCATACGTGATGTTAGCGGCTTCTTTCTGCATTTTTGTTAAGCCACTGCAACCGCTCAAAAGGAGCAGCGCCAACAGTAAGGAAGCTAAAGAATTGAATTTTTTCATGGTCATCTTTATTGGTGTTACAATCAATTATTGCTCATATCTTACAAAACTACTAATGTTTTATGTAAAAAAAAATATATAGAATAAAAATTCTGCCAATTTTCATTCCCTGACCGTCAGAGGATAATACGGGTAACGCCTTTATTATATGACTCATTAAGAATGGTTTCAGCTACCAGGCGGTAATCATTCTCATTGGTCACAAAATCAATCCTGCGCGTATCGAGAACAAGGATGGAGAGATTCTGTTCCCGGGAAAAATACTCATAATAGCCGTCCTGGATTTTTCTGAGATACTCAGCCGAAACTGACTGCTCATAAGGTCTTCCGCGTTTTCTTATGTTTTCTTTCAGCTGTTCCACGGGGAGGTGGAGGTACACGTACAGGTCGGGTTTTGGGACAGATGAAATGAGAATATCGAACAGCTGCCTGTATAGCCTATATTCTTCATTATTAAGGGTTTGCCTTGAAAATATGAGACATTTCATGAAATAATAATCCGATATAGTCAGGGTGTGGAACAGGTCATGTTGTTCGGTTTCTTTTTTCAGTTGCCGGTATCGTTCTGCCAGGAATGAAAGCTCAAGGGGGAAGGCGTATCGTTCAGGATCACTGTAAAACAGCGGAAGGAAAGGGTTGTCAGTAAACTGTTCCAGTACCATCCGTGCGTTGTGTTCCGCGGCCAGTTTTTCAGCAAGGGAGGTCTTCCCCGCCCCGATATTTCCTTCGATGATGATATATTTTTTGAGCATATACTAGGCCTGAGGCTGAACCATTCCGGCCACAGACATAAACGGCTACTCAAGCGCAGGAGTGATACCCAGGTTATAAAATGCGAAGGCGTAAATATCTGTTACGGCCTGAATACGTTTAGCGGTAGGCATACCTGCGCCATGGCCGGCCTTTGTCTCAATACGGATCAGCACCGGATTCCTCCCCCGGTACTTCTCCTGGAGGGTGGCGGCATATTTGAAGGAGTGAGCCGGTACCACACGGTCGTCATGATCGGCTGTGGTAACCATTACCGCAGGGTACTTCACCCCCTCCTTGATATTATGAAGCGGAGAGTATGCGTACAAATACCGGAACATCTCCGGGCTGTCTTCACTGGTTCCATAATCCGTTGCCCAGTAACGACCGATGGTGAACTTGTGATACCTGAGCATATCCATCACACCTACCTGCGGGAATGCCACCCGGAAGAGTTCAGGAGCCTGGTTGATAACCGCCCCTATCAGCAAGCCACCGTTCGATCCTCCCTGTATGACCAGTTTTGAACGGGAAGTATACTTCTCCGCAATGAGGTATTTTGCGGCATAAATGAAATCGTCAAACACGTTCTGTTTATTCATTTTTGTGCCGGCCTGGTGCCATTTCTCACCGTATTCACCACCTCCCCTGAGGTTTGCCAGGGCAAACACCCCTCCCTGATCTATCCAGAAAAGGTTGGTTACCGAGAAGAAGGGCGTTTCACTGATATTGAATCCTCCGTATCCGTATAGCCATACGGGGTTCTTCCCGTTCAGCATTATTCCTTTCTTGTGCACAATGAACATCGGCACCAGTGTGCTATCCTTGCTGGGGTAAAAGACCTGTTTTGTCTCATACGCGTCGAGGTCAATATCTATTTCCGTTTTGTGATACAGCACCGACTTGTTTTCAGCAATATTATACTTATAAATGACGGCCGGATAGGTGAAGGATGTGAAGGTATAAAAGGTGATGGAATCCTGCCGTTCGCCACTGAAACCGGTCACAGAGCCGATCGCCGGGAATGCAATGTTGTACAGGTATTTCCCGTCGGTATTATACACTTCGACCTCGCTGTGGGCATCTTTTTCATACTGGGCAAAGAATTTTTCTCCCACGAGTGAAATCCCCTTCAGCACCTGGTTCGCCTTTTCCGGTATGAAATCGGTCCAGTTCTCCTTCCGGAAATTCTTCACGTCCACCTGAATAACTTTATAGTTTGGTGCCTCGTAGTTTGTCATAATTAAAAACTTCCCGTCAAGGTGGTACACCATAAAAAAATCCTTGTCAAAGGTATCGATCATTTTATTCACAGGATTTCCGGGGCGGGAGATATCTTGAAAGTATAAGGCGTTGCCGCTGGTGGATTCTGTGACGGAAATGATCAGGTATTTTTTATCTTCCGTGACGCTGGTTGAAAAGCCGCGGCCGGGGTGTTCGGGATCTTCGTATATGAGTATATCCTGGTCCTGCGGAGTACCGGTCTTATGGTAGTAAATCTTATTATGGAGGTTTTCGCCTTTCATTGTTTCGCCTTCTTCCGGTTCAGGATAGCGGCTATAGTAGAATCCGTCACCATACCAAGAGATTCCTGAGAACTTGATCCATTTCAGGTGATCGGAAAGATCGGTTCCGGTGGCAATGTCCCTGATAAAAAACTCATTCCAGTCTGACCCGGATCTGGCGATTCCGTAACCAACATATTTCCCGTCCCTGGAAGGAGAAAAATCAGACAGGGCAACAGTACCATCCTCAGAGAAGGTATTTGGATCCAGGAAGACCCGGGGTTCATTGCCCAGTTCATCCATGATGAACACCACACTCTGGTTCTGCAGGCCGTCATTCTTTGTGAAGAAGTACTTACCGCCCGCTTTGAAGGGAGCGGAGATCCTGGGATAATTCCACATCCGGGTAAGTTTTTCACCGATCTTGTCACGGAAAGGAATCTTTCCCAGGTAGTTAAAAGTCACAAGGTTCTGAGCCTCTACCCAGGCGCCGGTTTCCTCAGACATATCATCCTCCAGCCAGCGGTAGGGATCGGCTACCTGTGTGCCAAAATAATCATCGGTCTGATCGCATTTCCTGGTTTCAGGATAGCTGATCCGGGACGACTGACATGAAAAGATCACGGGAAGCATGAGCAGGCAGATAAAATGAACGGGTGTTTTCATAACATATGATTATTATTATACTTACAGTCAGGCTGGTTCACAGCATTAATGAATCCGACCAAACATAATATAAAGAAAGTAAAATCAATGGAAAATAAAAAGGCTTAACAATATAAAAAAGGAGGGGGTACGGCATGCGTATCTATCCTTCCTGAAGTAACAATTCCGGGAATATCAGCCGTTCGTCTGCTGTTACTTACAGAAGGTGGAGAGGGATCGACGGGAGAAAACCGTCCTAGGATCTGTGTTTATCTGTTTCGGGCCGGCTTTTATTTTCCTGCCGTTCAGGTTTTGGCAGGAGGGCTTTTCTTGAAAGCTTGAATTTCCCGGTCTTCTGGTCAATATCAATGAGTTTTACATCCACCATATCCCCTTCCTTCAGGACCTCTCCCACCGTCTCAAGGCGTTTATGGGCGATTTCGGAAATGTGGAGCAAGCCTTCCTTTCCTGGAAGGATTTCAACGAATGCGCCGAACGCCACGATGCTTTTCACTTTCCCGTGGTAGGTCTCACCGATCTCGGGTTCAGCCACTATTTCTTTGATTTTCTTTACAGCCTGATCAATGGATTCCTTGTTATCGGCAAAAATATCCACCACGCCCTTGCCGTTGGTTTCTTCAATGATTATTGTGGTATCTGTTTCTCTCTGAAGCTCCTGGATGATTTTTCCGCCAGGGCCAATGATGGCTCCAATATATTCCTTGGGCACCGTGATCTGAACGATCCTCGGGGCATGTGGTTTAAGATCCGGACGCGGTTCAGCCAGCGTTTCCAGCATTTTATCGAGGATAAACAACCTGCCTGTTTTTGCCTGTTCGAGGGCTTTGGCCATCACTTCATAGGACAGCCCTTCCACCTTGATATCCATTTGTGTGGCAGTGATTCCGTCGCATGTACCGGCCACCTTGAAGTCCATATCACCCAGGTGGTCTTCATCTCCGAGGATATCGGAAAGGATGGCATATTTCCCGGAAGCATCGGTGATCAGTCCCATGGCAATACCGGACACCGGTTTCCTGATCTTGATGCCTGCATCCATCAATGCCAGGGTACCGGCGCAGACCGTAGCCATGGAGGATGAACCGTTTGATTCGAGGATATCTGAAACCACCCTGACGGCATAGGGATTTTCCGATTCAGGAGGCATGACAGCCTTGAGAGCCCGGTGTGCCAGGTTGCCGTGACCGATCTCACGCCGTGAAATCCCTCTTGCAGGTCTCGCTTCACCCGTGGAAAAGGGCGGAAAGTTATAGTGCAGCACAAATTTTTCCGTGCCCTGCATCAGCACTTCATCAATCACCTTTTCATCGAGCTTAGTACCCAGGGTGACCGTGGTAAGCGATTGTGTCTCGCCACGGGTAAACAGTGCGGAGCCGTGGGCAGCCGGCAGATAATCAACCTCCGACCATATTGGCCTTATCTCATGCGGTTTTCTGCCATCCAGCCGCATACCTTCCTCGAGGATCATCTTTCTCACCACCTCCTTTTCCACCTCCGTGAAATACAGTTTCAGCGACAGCTCATTGATCTCCTGTTCCTCGGGAAAGGAATTCTTCAGCTCTTCGAAGATAGCGTCCATCTCGGCATGTCTTTCTTGTTTGGGACGTCCCACCTTCCTTACTGTTTCCTTCACCTTTTCATAGGTCTGTTCATAGACGATCTTGCGGAGCTCGTCGTTCTTCAGTTCATCCACGTATGCTCTTTTCACAACATTCAGTTCCCGTGCCAATTCGATCTGCACCTCACACTGGATTTTGATAGCTTCGTGGGCAAACCGTATGGCAGCGAGCATATCTTCTTCTGATACTTCCTTCATTTCTCCTTCCACCATAAGGATATTGTCCCTGGTGGCTCCCACGATAATATCAATGTCTGCATTTTCCAGGTCGGAGAAATTGGGATTGATTTTCAATTGTCTGTCTACCCTGGCCACCCTCACCTCTGAAATAGGGCCGTTGAACGGCACATCCGACACCGAGAGAGCTGCAGAGGCGGCCAGTCCGGCCAGGCAATCGGGAGGAATATCCTTATCGGCTGAGACCAGATTAATGGTAACAAAGGTCTCGGCATGGTAATCATCAGGGAAGAGTGGCCGCAATGCACGGTCGACAAGGCGAGCTATCAGTATCTCGTTGTCGGAGGGTTTGGTTTCCCGTTTCATAAAGCCTCCCGGGATACGTCCCGAGCTGGCAAATTTTTCTTTGTACTCTACTGACAGCGGCATGAAATCAACATCTTTCAGCGGTTCAGCGGCAGAGACCACGGTGGCCAGCAACATGGTCTTGCCTGTTTTGACCAGGACCGATCCGTCAGCCTGTTTGGCCAGTTTACCGGTTTCGACGGTGATGGTACGGCCATCATTAAGCACTATATTTTTTGAGGTAAGTGTATACATATTATTTAATGGATCAATATAAAGTGTATGAAAAAAGGCAATTGGTTGATTGCCTTTTCCCCTCTGTTATTTTCTGATATTCAGTTCTTTTATAACCGCCCTGTATCGTTCAATGTCCACCTTTCTCAGGTAATCGAGCAGTCGCCTTCTTTTACCCACCAGCTTCAACAGGGCACGCTGAGTGCTGAAATCTTTCTTATTTTCTTTCAGATGATCGGTCAGGTGGCTTATCCTGAAGGTGAACAGGGCAATCTGTGATTCGGCAGAACCGGTATTTTTTACCGATTTGCCGTGTTTCTTGAAAAGCTCACGTTTTTTTTCTGTAGTAAGATACATGTTCCTCTCGACAAGTTATTTATTAACACATCATTTAAAAGAAGTGCAAAAATATTCATTTTTTTTTATTATTCAATCTTTTGAGCCAATTTCTTTATCGGGGCAGGGATGCGGTTGGGGAGGAGGGCTACAGTCCTGATCTGATCAGCCTTTCCCTGCATTTTGCATTTGTTTCCGGACTAAAGCCAGCCCCTGCATAATCGAAACGGGCTGATAGTTCAGCTCGTTCATTGCCTTTTTCAGAACAAAACCGGTGCGCAGGGGCCTCACACATTTTTCATTAAGACTGGCAGTGCTGACCGGTATGATGAGTCTCCTGTCCAGCATAAACACTTCTGCCACCATGCACGCAAAGGTGTAAAGATCCACCAGGTCTTTCCCTGAGATATGAAAAACACCCTGCCGTCCCAACCGTATGATTGTTCCGATAGCCCCGGTCAGGTCCTCCGCCAGAGTTGGCATCCGGTACTGGTCGTTTACCACACGGACCGTATTCCCCTTTATCAGCGATTCATACAACCAAAGCACCATATGGGTTCGTTTCATCATCCGATTAAAGCCATACACCAGTATGGTTCTGACGACCGACCATTTACAGGATTCCGCCATCACGATCTTTTCTGCCTCCCACTTGGTATAACCGTAATAGTTCACGGGGGCAGGCGGATGGTCTTCCGCATAGGGACCATCCTTCCCGTCGAAGACAAAGTCGGTGGAAAGAAAAACGAGATGCGCTCCTGTCCTGTTGGCTGAGGCAACCAGGTTTTCCGTTCCCCTCACATTAACATTCCGGCTGTGTATCTTATCGTTTTCGCAGTCATCAACCCCGGAAATAGCTGCAGAATGGATAATGACCTCCGGCGAATAGGCGGTGATCACGGCATCCACACGACTCCTGTCGGTAATGTCCATCTGTTCAAACCGGTAACGGGGATGAACAATGTCCGAGATATCGGGTGAGTATGAACAACCAAGCACCGTATACTGTTCTCCGGTATCCAGTATATGCCGGGTCAGTTTCTGACCAATAAACCCGTTACTGCCGGTAATCATTACGGTAGTCATCACATGACGTATGCAATTCCATGCAAAGATGCAATATTTACCGGTAAAACAGTGATGGATGCCTCATCCGGATGGAGAAATCCTTTATTTCTCACCGCCAGGCTGTAAAGTATTTGTTTATTGAAGAAGTGTATTTTCGGAAGGAAGGCTATCCGCCAGAACCTGTTCCAGTCATCGGGTGCAGGCAATAATCGCTTTCCCCACCTGGCAAGCCAGGCACCTGCGGTGATCACAATACTCTTTCTTCAGATGGATCAATGCTTGGGAGACAGAGGCATTCCGGTTATTCACACCCAGAGTTTCCCATCGCCTTGTGACGGTGTTATTTTCAGGTGGCATACACTCCAGCCACTGTACAGCCTTTTCCTGCAATCCAGGTCTGTTCTTCTGTTTTCCAGTCAGGTACACGAATGGGACGAACAGATTGGCAATGATAATATTACGCATTTCTTCACCTAATCCTTTTACCGGTCTTTTAGATGGTTTTCCAAAATCATAGTGATGCTGCCAGTAGGGTGACGGCGGTATGAACAACAACGGGTGAAACGTGTTCACATCCTCCGTTTTCAGTATTTGTTCAAAGAGAAATTCATGCTGATGGAGCAGGGCTGCAAACTGGGCCATTCTCACTGAAGGGAAATTCACAGGTCTCAGCCTCAGGTGTTTCCATAGGTGAGGGGCCATAGATGTCAGCGAATATTTTTTCTTAAGGAAGGCATATTCCTTTCTGAGCTGTTCATGGTAATCATCCATGCTTTTCTTTTCGAGGAATCCGGCTTGTCCGAAGATCATGGCTTCGATCTGTATAAGCTGGTCCCTGTGTTTGGCAATCAATCTAAAGGGAAGCCTTTTTGCCAGCAGTTCAAACGGTCCGGTGTTGATGCCATATCCGAAGCTTCTGGCCAGTTTCTGGTAAAACACTTCGTCCCAGTCGTTCTGCTGTTGTCTGAGAGCCGAGAGGATATCCTCCGCTTTTTGTTCTATTCTCCCGATCATCAGCTTGTTCAGCCACAGATCGACCACCAGCCCGTCAACCGCAGGGAAGAAATCCTGGCAGGGGATCCAGCGTCTGTTGTTCATCAAGGCCAGGTAACGGTTCAACAGGGCTTTGTCAACATCAAGGATGACAGACGGGATGATTTCTCCGTCGGGTCGTCGCACCTCCGTATCATGTTCAAGTACCACATGCAGTATCACGTTGTCAAATGCCGGATCGGTATGATGACCGTGCCTGAACCAGTCGGATGACTTTTGATGAATTTCCACATTACCAACCCAAAGGGTATTCCCCATGCGTATCCTGGCATTGACGAAATCAGGCCCGCTGTCGGTGTTCTGTTCGCCAACCTGGATGATTTCAACCGGTTCGCCCGACGTGGATAAGGCGAACCTATCCCGGAACAGGCCATTGTGCCATAAAAACTGGAGAAAAACCTCGTTCATGATGATCAAAGGAGCGGTTTACCGTGTCATCCATGAAAGATAGATCCCGTATCAAAAATAATAATTTGTTATGAAAAATACCGGCCTCGGGTTTTTCAGATGAGCCTTTTCCACTTCAGCAGTTCGGTCATTTCCGACTGCAACAGTGCGGCGGCTTCGCGGGCTTTATCGGCAAATTGTTCCGTCGTGTCA
>JAXDBV010000313.1:0-6111 GCA_034678415.1 Bacteroidales bacterium | reverse complement strand
AAATCCTGACAATATCCTGTTCATTGAACATCCCTTTTCTGGCAATATCAAGAACGCCCATGCACTGATCCTCATAAATCAGGGGGACGCTGAGCAGCATATCGATGCCCAGGAGCCTGATCACCCGCGGAACTGTCTTGTCCGCCGTTCCAGGCTGCACATATTCACGATACAGGGATACCAGTTCATTGACGGAGCGGCAAAGAACTGGCTGGCCGGAAAGGATGACCCTTGTATAATGACTTGTCTCTTTGAGCTCGATATTGGTATCCTGAAGCAGGTTAAGGCCGGTGAGCTTCTGCACCTTGTCGAGCATGACCGGTGTCAAACCGAAGAGTGCCGGTTTTAGCCGTTTCCTGTCCTCGGTCATCAGGAGGATGGAGGCGCCGTACCCCCTGAACAGCTTCCCCGTTTTCTCAAACAGAAGATAAAGGATCTCGTCAAGCGATTTGCCTTCATTCGCCGCCATGTTCAGCTCAGAGATCAGCTCAAGATCAGCCCGCTGCTGACGGTTTTTCTCTTCCATGACTATTTTGACAATAATCGATGTGATTTGGCTGGCAAACTGCTCCAGCCGGCTGATATCTTCTCCTGAGAACATGGTATTCTTGCCGATAGAGAAAATGCCCACGGGCTCACCGGCCGATATCAGTGGTATATTTACCATGCTCTGCAGCCCCACCAGCTTTGTAAGCAGCGGGATGAAATGTGTCATCCCGTTAAGGTTATCATGCTCGGCAATCAGTTTCTCAATATTTTCATAATCCACCACCTGGCATGTTTCCCGCGAGAAAAGTGGTTTCCAGTAAAGGCTATCTTTCGACCTGGTGATGGCCAGCTGACCCAGGCCTATCTTAAACGCCTTTTCAACCTTCCTGAAGAATTTGTTGGCCGATTTGTTTCGCTGCAATACAAGCGTTTCAGCATCGGGAGAAATGATGTAAATAACTCCCCCCTTGGAACCAAAGATATCACGTGTTCGTTCCCACAGCAGTGAGAGTATCTCATCGATCGATCCACCGACATTAGCAAGTTCATTGAGGTCATTGATCAGTCTCAGATCCTGCGTTTGTTGTAGTATCCGTTTCTCATTCAGCTTCCGTTTTGTAATATCCCGGATAATACTCAGTGTCATGGCGGGGACATTCTCTTCCTGGACGAAGGAGACCGACAGTTCGGCGTCGAACAGGCTGCCGTCTTTCCTCCTCATCTTTATCTCTAACCTGACTGAATCAAGGTTCTGTTTCAGGGTTCCCTTCAGTTTCTCACTAAACGCATTAAATTCTTCCCTGCCCGGATAGAGGATCTCCGGGCTTTTTCCGATCAGTTCTTCACGGGTATACCCGAATACTTTCTCGGCTGCACTGTTGGCAAATTCTATAACATGTTCTGTCAGCCGTGTACTGATGATGGCGTCGCTGATGGCATTGTTGAGTGAAGCCAGGTAGTCACGGCTTTTTCTCAGCTCAGCCTCGGCTATGATCTTCCCGGTCACATCCCTGATGACGCCGCCGACCATACATCCTTTGGCCGTGCGGATGGGAAAAACGTTCATCTGTAAAACTTTCCTTGCTCCGTCTTTCCGTCTCACCCTTATCTCGTTCGATCCGCCATGCCAGGAGTCCACATCCCGCGTTTTGTCAGTTGCAGTATCCGAGCGGAGCCTCAGTTCATCGACCAATGTCCTGTCCTTCCGGTCTACAAGGTTCACCAGGAATTCCCATACATCCGTTCCCACCGTTTCTTTTTTCTTATATCCCATGATCTGTTCCATACCGGGATTCCACTCAATAATATGTCCCTGTTCATCAGCCATAATGATACCGTCGGGTGTTTGCTGAGTGAAATTCCTGAATTTTTCCTCGCTCTCCCTGATGATCTCTTCCGTGATCTTTCTGTCGGTAATATCGAGGTTTGAGCCGGACATGCGTACGGCCTTACCGTGATCATCGACCATGGCTGATGAACGTCCCACGATCCACCGGTATGAACCGTTCTTGTGTTTCATCCTGAATTCCTTCACAAAAAAACCAATTGGTTTCTTCAGGTAATTGCGTAAATCATTCATCAAGTTTTCGCGGTCGTCGGGATGGATCCGTTTCATCCATTCATCCCACTCATTCTTTATCTCATGGTCTTTATAGCCGATCATGGCTTTCCACCGTGGTGAGAAATAGATGGTTTGTGAGGAAATATCCCATTCCCATATACCGGTGTTTGAAGCATCGAGAACACGCTGGAGTCGTTCCTTGCTTTCCACAAGTGCTTCCTGTGCCTTTTTTCTTTCGGTGAGATCCCGTATCAGCACCATCATGGCAAAATCGCCCTCATACTTGATCATCACTATATTGAGTTCGGTGCTGAACGGATTGTTATGCTTTCCGAGGATGACAGTCTCCAAGAGATGAGGAATACCGTCACCCATTTTCGTTTCGTTCAGCCTGGCCGAGACTGACCCTCTGAGGTCGGGCTTCACAAACTGTATAAAATCCCGGTTGAGGAGGTCTTCGGCCGACCATCCGGTGAGGTGTGAAACAAAGGGATTCACGTAAACTATTTTCCCGTCTTGGATAATCACGATACCGTCGTTGGCCAGTTCAACAAGGTTACGGTATTTTTCCTCGCTTTCCTTCAAGGCTTGTTCGGCGAGTTTTTTCTCTGTGATATCGACGGTGTCGACTACTGTATGCGTCACATTTCCCCCGTCATCGGTAAAGGGGAAGAAAGATACTTCAAAGCACCGCCTGCCGTATTTGGGAGTATCGAACCATGCCTGATAATGTACTTCCTGGTTGGCAAAGCTTTTGTCAAGGTTGGGTTTGATGGCTTTCCTGAAGCTTTCCTCACCCCACAGCTCGGAAAGCTTTTTTCCAATGATCTCTTCGCGGAGAAGGCTATGAGCCGTACAAAAGGCATTGTTGATGGCCTCGTAGGTATAATCACGGTTGATCATTGACATGAATGACCGGGAGGTATTGACAATGAAGTCGAACTTTGTCTTGATGGCAATGGCATTCCTGATCTTTTCCTTGTCTTCTTTTTCCTGCAATGCCCTGAGTATGGATGGTATCAGCCGGTTGAACCGGTTTTTCAGCACATAGTCGGTGGCTCCTCTCGTCAGGGTTTCTATAGCGAGCTCCTCGCCAATGTTGCCCGACACGATGATGAAGGGTGTTTCGGGGCATTTATTCTTGACCATTTCCAGTGCCGAAAGTCCGTCGAACGAAGGGAGGGCATAGTCGGAAAAGATGATGTCAAACCGGTCTTGTTCGATTGCCCTGACAAAGTCTTCCCTTGTTTTTATATGTGTCACTTCAACGTTCCATCCCTCTTTAAGCAGGGCCGACCTGAAAATCTGCACATCAAGATCACTGTCTTCCAGGTAAAGAAATTTGAGGTGTTTTTTCATCTCCATGTATTGATGTTCAGGTACCAATGATTGTGTGTGTTATGAATGTCTGTCTGGCTCATCGCCGGGGACAGTGAAGTAGAATATAGCCCCTGCATGTTCCGTACCTTCTGCCCAGATTCTCCCGCCATGTCGTTTGATGATCTGTTTCACACTGGCCAGCCCGATGCCCGTACCTTCAAACTCCTCTTCGGAATGCAGGCGTTGAAACACGTTGAACAGCTTCCAGTTGTATTTCATGTTAAATCCCACGCCGTTATCACGGATAAAGAAGACGGAGGGTGGTTCTCCGGGATCGATTTTCCCCACCTGTATTTCAGCTGTTTTCTTCTGCCGTGTATACTTCAGCGCGTTCGATACCAGGTTTTCCACCACCTGCCGAATCATGCCCGGGTCAGCATATACATCCCCCAGCGGTTCCACTTTCCAGTGAATCTTCCTGTCTTTTTCTTCCATCGTCTGTTCGCTCAGTACCTCACGAAAAAGAAGAGCCAGGTCAAACCTCATCCTGTTCATTTCCGTTCTGCCCACCCTGGAAAAGACGAGCAGGTCATCAATCAGCCGTTCCATCCTTCCTGCCGACCGGATGATATTATCAAGGTAATGCGAGGATTCATCATCGAGTCCCTGGCCTGCCTTCTCCTTAAGCATTTTTGAGAATCCGTCGATATGCCTGAGCGGTGCTCTCAGGTCATGCGACACTGAATAGCTGAATGCCTCCATCTCCGTAATGGCTTCCGTTAGCTGCAACGTGCGTTCCTTCACCCTTTTCTCCAGCTCTACATTGTTCTTCCTGACCGCTTCCTGTGCTTCCTTCCTGTCATTGATATCGGTTATCAATCCTACCATCCTCGCGGGATTCCCCTTCCTGTCATATTCCGTCACCTTGCCCGAAGTGGATAACCAGTTCCAGGTACCGTCCGGTTTACTTACGCGGAACTCCAGGCTCAGGGTTTCCGTTTTTTCACTGACATGACGCCGGTATTCGTTCCTCAGGATGGCCAGGTCATCAGGATGTATCAGCGACAAATAATGGGAGATGTTTTTCTGGGAATGGTCGATGTTCAGGTTCATCAGTGTAGGGAGCTCATGGCTGATATCCACCATTTGAGCCGGGAGGTTTACATCCACGAGGTAATACCGGGCGGCCTGCATGGCCATGGTGAGCTGCTGCTGCATCTTTTTTTCACGGGTGATATTCTCATAGGTTCCCAGTACGCCAATGATTTCTCCCTCGTAGTTGGTAAAGGGTATCTTATTGGTCCGCAACCAGATGGTCTCCCCTTCCGGGGTTGTCTGCGGCTCTTCATAGTTCAGCATAGGCTTGCCCGAGGTTATGACCATCTGATCATCCTTCCGGTACATCTCAGCCTGATCGTGCCACCCCAGCTGGTAATCATTTAATCCCACAATCTCCCGGGAAGAGGTGAGCCCACCGTCAAGTGCAAACCAGCGGTTACATCCCAGGTAGTTCAGGTTCAGATCTTTCCAGAATATTCTCTGGGGGATATTATTGATCACCAGTTCCATGTTCATTCTCGATTCAGCCAGTTCAACCTGTTGCTGTTTCTGCTGAGTAATATCCCTGACGAGGATTATGACTTGTCCGATGTGCACGCCGGTTCCTTTCACGACAGTAACCTCAGCCCAGAATGACCGGCCATTTTTCTTCTTTGCATGCCGTTGAAATACATGCAACCCGTCATCGGGCACGGGAAAAGATGCTGGTTCAACACTGGCACCGGAGGCTGGATCAGGCCTCAACTCGAGATCAGAAAGTGTTAAGGTTGTCAATTCCTCCCGGCTGTATCCGAACATGGTACAGGCAGTACTGTCGGCTTCTACCAGTCTGCCGGTTACCTGATCACACATGATGACCGCAAGGTTAATCGCACGGGCAAATGACCGGAAAAGCTCACTGTTGCGCTGACATTGTTCGAGTTGTTCTTCCAGTGACCGGATTCTTTTTTGAAGTTGGGAGAGCGACTGAGCCATATGACGGGTCCTGTATTTATGTAAGAATATTTAAGATCAATATTAACATATTTAAACAAATATTCAATATTATTTAATCAATAATTAATATTATTTATGCAATATTTAATATTATTTATTTTATATTCAATGCATTTTTTTCATATTCAATATATTTTAATTTATATCACATATAATTCATGTTTGCTTTAACTATTCAAAATCAAGATTAAATGTTTTTTTTAGGTTTTCGAGTGCAGGATTCTTCTGTTTCAGGAACTCATATTTTTCCTCCGGTGTATAGATGAATTTTTCCGGTGCGGTTTCCCGGACGGCAGCATCGATGAGGATGCTATCATTGCACAGGTTCTTCTTCAGGTAATCCGTCAGGCCGGGTTTGACATCCCGGTTAAAATCTGCCAGCTGGTCGGTATTATCAAATACCACTGCGACACGGTGTCCGGGCATGAGTTGGAGCTGCCTGTTTTTCAGGGTGATAGCCATTCTGGGTTTCGCAGGTTCCAGGGTAGCGGCAAATGTCTTCCAGCATGTTTCCAGTTCCTCAGCGGTGAATAATTTGTTTGAGCCTTCCGTGCTCGTATTTTTCTCAGGTTCATCAGGTATCTCTCCTGCCTGACTTTTTTCCTCGAGCATCCCCTTCAGTACTTTTTTTATCGAAGGGGTAGTGGTTTTGGCTTTGACTTTTGGTTTTTGATCAGCCGGTTGTT
>JAXDBV010000312.1:0-9604 GCA_034678415.1 Bacteroidales bacterium | reverse complement strand
GAGGAACCAGAAGAGGTGGGATATCAGCCGTAATAAGACGAATACTAAATTATTCTGATCCTGGCGGTATATTTTCCGTTCGGGCGAAAGAATGAAACGCTTCGTTGACATTGGTTCCATTCCACAGGTATTCAGTTCATTGTTCTGTCAGCACTATTCCTTCCGGGCGGCTATTTCTGCTGTCCGGCAATATCCGAAGGATCCTTCATAATGGCGCTCTTATCCACTTTGATCCTGATCTTGTCAGCTATTTCAATCCAAACGATATTATCCTGTATTTCAGATATTTTACCATAGATACCGCCCGTGGTAACTACCTTATCCCCCTTCTGTAGCGAATCGCGGTAGTTCCTCAGCTCTTTCTGTCTTCTCATCTGGGGCCTGATCATAAAGAAATAAAATACCACGATGATCAGGAGAAGAGGCAGAAAGGTCATCATCGGATTCTGGTCTTCGGTTGCGGGGGCAAAAAGCAAAATAGATGCTGTACTGATAATGCCTAATGAATTCATTGAAATTGAGTTTTGTTATTGTTTGATGATTATTTCCGCGGTAAAGTTCAATCGCACGATACTATTTCTTGCATTGGAGAAGATGGTGACCATTTTATACTGTTTGCCCACACGGCCCGAGGTGTCAAAGATCACTTCGATGGAATTCGTCTTTCCGGGTTTGAGAGGATCTTTGCTCCAGCGTGGAACGGTGCATCCGCAGGTTGTTTCAGCCCTGGTGATCAACAGGTCAGCATTTCCCGTGTTACGGTATATCATCAGGCACGATACTTTTTCGCCTTGTACAACCTGGCCGAAGTCATGAAACGTGGTATCGAAAGAGATCCTGGCAAAGCGCGCGGGATCGTTCACCGCGGAACCTTTATGTCCTATCCTGTCTCCTTCTGTCCTGTGGCAGGATAAGAAACAGCCCCACACCAAGGCAATCGCTATAACTGAAACTTTTCTGAACATAAAAATTTATCACTGTAAAGTAAGGAATCTTTTCCCATTCGGGCAACAATAAGAAACCCCTGGAACTCATACCTCACCGATTAGTCCTCTTCCTGTTTTCAGCATCCCGTTGGTTGACCTCAAATGCTGCACAATCCTGTCAAGAATCCCGTTCACAAAAGTACCACTCTTTTCCGTACTGTAGTACTTGGCAATCTCAATATATTCATTAATGGTCACCTTCACGGGTATCTCGGGAAATTCGGCCAGCTCACAGATAGCCATTTGCATGATGAGGATATCCAGAAAGGCGATCCTGTCAACCTCCCAGTTCTCAGAAAACATCTGGATCAGCCGGACATACTCATCGTTATGAAGGATCGTTTTCCGGAAGAGGTCTTTAGTGAACTGCCTGTCTTCATCATTTTTGAACATATCCATGAGTCGGGCCGAAGCGCCATCCTCCTTCCTGAACTTTTTTATCGTGCGAATGATCATGCTTACAACGAAATCCAGCTCATCATTCCAGTAAATGCTTTGTTCTTCAAGGTTTTGCGACAGGTCTCCGGAGGCAATGACGATACGTGAAAGGATTTTTATCACGAGGGACTTATCTTCCTCATATGACCTTTCTTCCGATGCCATGTATTCAAGAAAGAAATCCGAACGGGTAAGATCCTTGTACAAGGTGCGGATCAGTTCAGGATGATGGACCCAGGTGAACCTTTTATCCTTAAGATAATCAGCCAGATCGCTATTTTTCCTTAACTGGCTGATAAAGGAGTTTTCAATAAATTTCATGTTGGGATGCAGGTCGCTGTAGGTAGGAATTTTTTTTTGACGGGCAATAGCAGCCTTTTCTTCGGCATGCTTTGCTAGTTCAAACAAAAGAAGGATAAGGTAGTGATACAACTCATATGCCTTCCCGATGCAATGAAATAGTTCTTTTTCCGCAACCTCCAACGTTTCATCACTCCTTTTGAAATATGCGTAAAGGATTTGTAACACCTTGATCCTGAGTAGCCTGCGACTTATCATAATCGAAAGAACCTACGGGCAAACCATTTTGTGCAAAAGTATATCAAATTTCCAGACCTCATACAACCAATGGCTGAAATTTTACAAACGAACCACGCCAATCCGCATGTTATAAGCCTTAGAAAAAGCTAAATTACTTATTTAAACAAATTCTAAAATTTGATAATCAGCGGACTAAAGTGCCAAAATTCATGGCCGTATCTGAAGGGTATACAAAATATTTTTTTACATTTGAACACTGTACAGGTTAAAAATCAATAAATGATGGAAGAAGGAATTGAAAAAAAGGAAGAACTTGAGAAGAATGACCGTGAGGAAATTTATTCTCAATCGGTAAGAGCTGGAAAACGGACTTATTTTTTTGATGTGAAGTCCACCAGGAGCAATGATTATTACCTTACCATTACGGAAAGCAAGAAACGATTCGGACGCGACGGCAAATCGTTCTATGAAAAGCACAAAGTGTTCCTGTATAAGGAAGATTTCGAGAAGTTTCTTGAAGCACTCAATTCATCCATTGATTATATCAATGTGAATAACCCTGTAACTGAAACAGTTACCGAAAAAAGGGAAGAAAATGAGGAATCGACAGTGTCAGAGACATACACAGACGTCGATTTTGATGACCTGGAAGATAAAAAATAATCATCAGATCGCCGTCAGACCCAATCTGTCGCTCCTTCCGCTAATTACATCAAACGGGGATTAACCGAGTAGAAAACTGTGTGGGACGTTAAAAATATTTAAATATTATAAGATAAATTAATATTAATATGTTAATATAACTATATTTGCACTAATGAAAAAGGCGGTAAATACATTGATGCTGGTATCCTACCTGGTGGTTTTAGCCACCAGCACGGGACTGACAATGTTTTACCATTACTGTTATCACAAGCATACCGGCTATGTGTCCTTCAAAGACATTAAGTCATGTGACAGGGATGAAGCCGTCCTGCCGTCGAATATTCATGGATGTTCGTCGTGCTGTACCACGGATGACCGTCAAGGCATGAAGTTTGCCGAACATTGTTGCAGCAACCAGATGATTCTGTACCGGCTGACGGATGAATACTCAAAGCCTGAGACCATGCGTACCGTGTATCAGGTTGCCATGTTGGCAACGCCGGTACAGGTGCTTCCGGAAGACAACGAAGTATGCACCGACGAAATCCTTTTCCCTTCGGATAAGGCACCTCCGGCCCCTTCCGGCCGTGAGCTGGTATTTCTTATCCATCAGCCCAAAATACCCCTTCCCTCCTGAGTTGTTCCTGTTACCGGCATGAGCCGGATTCATTACATCTTAACAGCAAATCAGGAGGATTTTTTAATGAAAAACATATGTATTATTTTATTTATCCTGCTTATTCTTCCTTTTATAAGCCAGGCACAGGATATTACCGGCAGGGTGTATGAGACCGGTCCTGACGGTAAGAAGGTACCCCTTTCAGGGGTAAATGTATACTGGGCAGGTACTACTATCGGGAGCACCACCGATATCAAGGGGTTGTTTTCTATCCGGCGTCTGGCAGATAACCACACCCTTATTTTCAGTTATATAGGTTACGCCAATGACACCGTTGAAGTTCATTCACCCGGGATACCTGTTGATGTGGTTCTTTCCGGAGCCGTGGAGCTGAGCGACATTACCATTCACGGGAAACGGAAGGGTTCACATTACGACAAGATGAATCCCATCGTTACTTCCATCATCTCCGAAGCCGGTCTCCAGCAGGCTGCCTGTTGCAACCTGTCGGAGAGTTTTGAAACGAGCGCATCGGTGGATGTGAATTATTCGGACGCACTGACCGGTGCACGGCAGATCATGATGCTGGGGCTGGCCGGTATCTATTCACAACTGATGACGGAGAACATTCCCGCCCTGCGGGGCCTCGGATCAACCTTTGGACTCGGCTACATACCCGGCACCTGGATGCAGTCCATTCAGGTGTCAAAAGGAACGTCCTCAGTGGTCAACGGTTATGAATCTATCACGGGACAGATCAATACCGAGTTCAAGAAGCCTGAGAACAGTGAAAAAATGTTCTTCAACGTGTATGGAAATAACGAGATGAAACTTGACATGAACGTCAATGCATCCGTACATTTAAAAGACCGGTGGAGCACCGCAATCCTGGGTCATGTAGAGAACCTGGGCAAGCGGATGGATATGAACCGTGACGGATTCATGGATCTCCCGCTGGTGAGACAGTACAATGTTATGAACCGTTGGAAGTATCAGGGGGTCAAGGGATTTGAAAGCCGTTTCGGGTTCAGCGTTATTGATGAGAAACGTACGGCAGGACAGCTGGCCTTTGACCGAGGCATGCAGACCGATCCCGGTAACATCTATGGAATCGCACTGGACACACGCCGGTATAATCTCTGGATCAAGAACGGGTATCTTTTCCCCTCGAGGCCTAATACAAGTCTTGGATTGATCAACTCGTTCACATTCCACGACCAGCAAGCCGCTTTTGGTAACACCCGTTATTCGGGCAGGGAATACAGCTTTTATACCAATTATATGTTCCAGTCATTCATCGGGAATTCCTTTCACAGTTACACCACCGGCCTGAGCCTGAATGCCGATGCCTACAGGGAATCACTGAATGATAGTGCTTTTCACCGCACCGAAGTCGTTCCGGGGGTGTTTTACCAGTACACCTATCAGCCGGGCGACAATTTCACACTGATGGGTGGTATCCGGGCTGATTACCATAACATATACGGTTTGTTTTTCACCCCGCGGGTACATGTCCGTGTTAATCCTTTTCCGTTGTTCACCCTGCGTGGTTCAGCAGGAAAAGGATATCGTACCGCCAACATTATTGCTGAGAACAGTTACCTGCTGGCCAGCTCGAGGAACATCAGGGTGCTTGAGGATCCTGAACAGGAGAGTGCCTGGAACTACGGGCTGAACCTGCAAAAGACATTCCGGCTGCGTGAAAGGGATCTGCTGGTGAGCGCCGAGTATTACCGTACCGATTTCCTCAACCAGATGGTGGTGGATATGGAGCAGGACGCCTCCACCATTATGATCTATACCCTGGAAGGCAAGTCGTATTCGAACGCCTGGCAGTTTGATATGAGTTATGAGCTCCTCTCCCGGTGGCACCTGAACCTGGGGTACAGGATCACGGATGTAAAGACAACCTATGACGGACGTTTGCTGGAAAAGCCGTTGGTGAACCGCTATAAATTTTTACTGAACAGCAGTTATTCCACACGGCTGAACAAGTGGCAGTTCGATGTCACCTGGCAGGTGAACGGGCCTGGCCGCCTGGCAAGTACCGACTCGTATCCACCACAATACCGGCGTGACAGCCGTTTCCCGGCATACCATATTGTTCATGCCCAGGTTACCCGAAGGACCCGGTACGTGGATATCTATCTCGGCGGAGAGAACCTCACAAACTTCCGCCAGGAGAATCCCGTCCTCGCGTTTGATGAACCGTTCAGCCCTTACTTCGATGCCTCCATGGTCTGGGGCCCCATCACCGGGCGCATGATATACCTTGGGTTACGATTACAGATTGATCATAATTAATATTATAAATCATTAGACTTATGAAAATTATACGTGTTAAACAGTTATGGTTTCTGCTCATCCTGCTCCTTCCGGCAGTGATGCTTTACGGACAGGAACCGATGAAGAAAAAAGTGACAGTGACGTTTCAGACAAATATGCACTGCGAAGCCTGTAAGGCCAAGATGGAAAAAAACCTTGCGTTTGAAAAAGGCGTTACCAACCTTGATGTCAACCTGGAAAAAAATCTGGTTACCATTGAATATAAGGCGTGGCAAAACGATTCAACGGCACTGAAAAAAGCCATTGAAAAGCTGGGTTATACGGCCAGAGTTGTCCCGCACCGGGAAGTGGAGGAAACGGAAAAGCCGGGGAAACATAATTAGTGCTCATCTGTTATTCTGGCTGTAAATATCTATTATGAAGACCTTACGTTTTAAAACAAGCATCAATTGCAGCAATTGTGTCAGGGCTGTAACCCCGTTTCTTTCGGGGAAGAAGAGGATCAGCAGATGGGAGGTGGATACGACCAGTCCCCTGCGCATTCTTACCGTCAGCGGTGACGATATTGATGCGGTATTGATCAGGGATCTGTTGAAGCAAGCTGGGTATAAGGCGGAGGAGATCGAATGAAATGGGGCAGTTAACTGAATTGTTCAGGGTGGAGGGCATGTCATGTGCTTCGTGTGCTGTCAGCGCCCAATCTATGCTTGCCTCGCTCGACGGTGTGGCTGAGGCATATGTAAACTATGCCGGCGGTCTTGCCCGGGTGAGCTATGATACGCACCGCATCGATCTGAGGGGGATGCAGCTGGCCCTGGAAAAAATCGGCTACCGTTTGTCACCCGTTGACGATTCATCGGAGGAGGATCGCGGGGCCAGGGAAAAGGAAAGGATCCGTCAGGCGGGAACAAGAGCCCTGTTCTCTCTCCTGCTGGCACTGCCCGTATTGATGATTTCAATGCTTTCTCTTCACGGCGACTGGACAAGGATCGTCGTGATGATCCTTACCACCCCTGTCGTGGTATGGTTCGGGCGGCATTTCTTCATCCGTGCCTGGAAGCAGGCCCGTCATCTGAACGCCACCATGGACACCCTGGTGGCCTGCGGCACCGGTGCCGCCTTCCTCTTCAGCCTGCTGAACACCTTCTTTCCGGGATATTTCTCAAGCCGCGGACTCGACTCCTATGTTTATTATGATGCGGCAGCCGTGATCATCGCATTCGTGTTGCTGGGCCGTTACCTTGAAGAAAGGGCAAAATCGGGCACATCCGATGCTATCCGCCGGCTCACGGGCCTGCGGATCAAACATGCCACCCGCGTGAATAACGATGAAGAAGAACATGTTCCGGTGGAGAGCATTGCCATGGGTGACCTGTTACTGGTGAGGCCCGGGGAACGGGTTCCGGTTGACGGCACCATCGTCAAGGGGCGCTCATCGGTCGATGAGAGCATGCTCACCGGTGAGCCCTCGCCGGTGTTCAAGAGGGAAGGTGACAGGGTAATCGGCGCCACGGTGAACAAACAGGGCAGTTTCACCATGCGTGCGGAAGGCATCGGTGAGGAAATGGTGCTGTCACAGATCATCCGTATGGTTGAGAACGCACAGGCGGGCAGAGCTCCCGTTCAGAATCTCACCGACACCATTGCCCGTTACTTTGTTCCCGTGGTGCTTGTCATCGCACTCCTGTCATTTGTCATATGGATGTTAGCCGGGCCATCGCCCACGTTCCGTTACGCCCTCACCGTAGCTGTAGCCGTCATGGTCATTGCCTGCCCCTGCGCCCTGGGATTGGCAACACCCACCGCCCTAGTGGCCGGCCTCGGCAAAGGGGCTGCCAACGGTATCCTCATCCGTAACGCTGAGAGCCTCCAGAAAGCCGAAGACATAGATACCATCATTATTGACAAGACGGGGACGCTGACGGAAGGAAAACCGGTGGTCGATACCGTGGCATGGGATGAAGGTGTTACAAACAGGGAATTCCTTTCGGCAGCTCTATATCAAATGGAATCTCTTTCGGAACATCCGCTGGCCTCAGCAGTGACCACCTACCTGGGGAAACAGCGGGTCAAGGAATCCGTCATTGACCGGGTGGAGTATCACGAAGGGATGGGAATACAGGCTGCCAGGGACCACGATATATTTACCGTGGGGAATGAAAGGCTGATGGAATCGATGGATATAACCATTCCCGCGGGTATCAGGGAAAGGATTGACACATGGGAAACCGGATCAATGACGGTTATCTATGCTGCACTGAACCGGCGGGTGTTCGTTGCCTTCAGGGTGACCGATCCGTTACGGGCAGAGGCGGCCGATTCCGTCGGCAGGTTGAGAAAGCTTGGGCTGGACATCCATCTGCTCACTGGAGACAACTGGCACAGTGCTAACGCCGTTGGCAGGCTTACGGGGATACAAAATATTCAGGCGCAGATGCTCCCGGCCGAAAAGTTGGAATATATCGCGCACCTGCAGTCGCAGGGAAGAAAGGTGGCCATGGTGGGTGACGGCATCAACGACTCTCCTGCCCTGGCAAAGGCTGATCTGGGTATCGCCCTAGGCTCAGGAACCGACATTGCTATGGAGAGCGCAGGTATCACACTGGTAAAGGGCAGCCTGGCAAAAATCGCATCGTCCATCCGTCTCTCACGCATCACCATGCGAACCATCCGGCAGAACCTGTTCTGGGCATTCTTTTACAACGTGCTCACCATACCGGTAGCTGCAGGAATATTATTCCCGATCACCGGGCTGCTGCTGAATCCGATGCTGGCAAGCGCCGCCATGGCTTTCAGCTCGGTATCGGTGGTGCTCAACAGTCTGCGCATCAAGATCCGTAACCTCGACCAGAAATAACCGCCAGATTGTATGGAAGATTACACAGATCAGCCAATGATTGTTTGGCAGTATGTGAAGTTTTTTATAATTATGCAAAAAAATGCAGAACCTTAAACCCATACATGTATGAAAAAACTGTTATTTATTGCAGCCACTCTTGTCCTCATTTCAGCCTGCAAAAGCGGAACCGACAAGAGCAAAGAACAGACTGCCGGCAAGGTTATAGAGACCACGGTTGACGAGCTGATGTCCTCGCCCGACAAGTTTATTGATCAGATGGTAACATTTACCGGTTTGGCTGATCACATTTGCAGGCAAACGGGTAAAAAGATGTTTCTTGTAGGCAGCGATCCCGGGAACAGGGTAAGGGTGAACACGGGAGAGAACATGGGCACCTTCGATGTAGCGATGGAAGGTTCGAATATCACCGTCACGGGAAAATTCACTGAGCTGAGGATCACGGAGGAATACCTGGCCAAATGGGAAGCTGAACTGACGAAGGGCGATACCCAACAGGCAGAAGAGATGAAGGATCCCACCAGGGAAGGTACAGGACATGCTGCCAGCACCCTGGGTGAACAGGCAGACATGGGAATGCATGTTGACGACCTGGAGCAGATTAAGAACTACCGCACCATGCTCGCGGAACAGAACACTGATCACCTGTCGTTCTACTCGGTTGAGTGTACCGATTATAAATTGAAACAGGAGTAATACTTGACGATAAATAAACAAGGAGGGGGCTTACAGCCCCTTCTTTTTTCAAACGGATCTCCAATGGCAATTAACGTACGCAAATGGATCAGGGTAATGCACCGCGATTTTGGGTACCTGTTCGCAGGCATGGCAGTCATTTACGGTATTTCGGGTATTGCACTGAATCATATCGATGAATGGAATCCCAATTACATCATTGACTACCGTGAGTTCCAGCTGCCGGCCCCGCTCGACAAGGCCACCCTTGACCGCCCGGCAGTAATGGGTATTGTGGAAGAAACGGGTGAAACCAGGGGCTTTAAAAACTATTACTTTCCTTCTGATGAATTGCTGAAAGTATTTATCAGGGGAGGTAGTTTGCAACTGAACCTCGTTACAGGAAAAGGGGTGATCGAAAAAATACGCCGGCGGCCCGTGTTCCACCAGGTAAATTTCCTGCATTATAATCCCTCAACTGCCTGGACATGGTTTTCCGATATTTTTGCCGTAGCCCTCATACTGCTGGCTGTCACAGGTTTATTTATGATAAAGGGC
>JAXDBV010000311.1:0-5404 GCA_034678415.1 Bacteroidales bacterium | reverse complement strand
GTATCACCGCTAGATGTTTTATGTGCGACCACCATATCCAGAGCCGGTAAAACGGTAATGAATTGTCCATAGGCTCCCATGGCCGTATAGGCTCCCTTGAACGCATCCTTATTGGCATACCCGTCCCAGATCCACCACATAATTCCATATCCGAAATATCCCGACCGCCGGCTAACAGGATTCATCTCCTGCAACGGAGTCACGATGCTGACAATTTGTGTTGCCCACTCGGCCGGTATCACTTGCGTGTCATTCCATTTCCCGCCCCTGAGCATCAGGTAGCCTATACGGGCCATATCGCGGGTTGAAAGCCAGAAGTGGTATGCAGGAAAGACGGATATAGTAAGATCCCCTGATTTTTGCTGGGCTGAGCGGCTAAAATCCTGCATCTGGATGGGAATAGCAATGTCTGCCTGAAAAGCATCATAAATATTCAGCCCGGTCATTGTTTCAAAGGCAGCCCCCGCACAATTGAAATCCCAGTTGTTATAGAGGTAATATTCACCGGGTATTTTGGTACCGCGCTCGGGGGCATATGCCCTGTCATCCCCCAGGTTTGAACCCAGATGGTACACCCCGGAACGGGCTGTTATGAGATGGTATACCCTGGCGGTTTTCTCAATCGGCAACAGTCCGCCCACATCATCAAAACCAAGATCATCGATGGTTTTTTCAAGATCAATCGTGCCATTCACTACATATTTGCCATAGAGCATAGCCAACAGGCTCTTCCTGCAGGAAGCCAGGTAGCTCAGCTCCGTGAGATTACCGTAGGTATATATTATCTCGCCTCCCACCACTACCACCAGGCCGGTGGTGTTTGTATACTGGGTAATAAACTTTGAAATGACCTGTGAGTAGCTCGGATCATAACCATATTTCAGGGGGCTGCTGATGGTCCACTCCTTCCCGGGATATTTATCAAAGGTCCATACCGGTATGGTATCCGGCAGGTTATCATCCGGCTTGGGTATAAACTGCTCTTCCTCCTTTGTACACGAGAATACACTAAGGATCATCAGAAATAAAAATCCTCTGACCAAATACTTAATTTTCATATAATCCTATCTCCTGCTAAAATTCTCTTCCCAGCTTTTCTTCCAGCCTGAACACCTCAATGGCATTCTCACGGAATATTCTGTCAACAATTTTCAGGGCCAGCTCCTCGGTCATCAGGCCTCTTGCCACCCTATTTGCAAGGACCTCAGCCACCACTTCTTTGCCATATATCAGCGATCCTGTTGATTCCTCAATAGTATGGCAGTCACCTCCCCAGAAGAATTTATTATGCGGCACACAATCGAGCATTACATCCAGGGCATGAACGGCTTCCTCGCGGGAGATCTGTGGCAGCCACACCAGGTCGAGATAAACATTGGGGAACATTTTGGCCAGGGCCGCACATTCACCCGTCCATGGAAACCCTCCATGAAATAATACAAATTTTGCCTGCGGATAATTAAGGAACAGGTTGTTCAGCCGGACCGGATTACTGTTATCCAGCGTGTTGCTATTCCCGGCAAGATAACCTGTATGGATCTGAACCGGAAGGTTATAGTCGATCGCCTTCTGAATGATCCAATGGAACATGAAGTCCTCCAGTTTTTTTGCTTCTTCCGGTGTCAGGGATGAAGCTTTCTTCCCGAAGAGGATCCGTGCGTCCTCGTAAGGCACCGCCTCATAAAACAGGGTTCGTGAATACGCCAGTGCATTCTTAATGCATACGGCCTTTTGTTCAATGTTTTTCCTGAAGAGATGGTCGCAGTATTCAAGATAATCATCCAGCGACTGGATTGTATATCCCTCCCTGTCGGCCTCCTTATAGATTGATATGAGCTCATCCCCCGGTTCAGGACGCAGTCTGGCCTGGACAATCAGATCATTCACCCGGAACACCAGGGCATAATGCAGGGTGTCAGTATCCGTGTCGAAAACATTCCAGTAGTGGTCGAGAAACATGAGTTCAAATCCGGCTTTTTGAAAAGCCTCATCAAACCATGACCTGTAATCACTATAATTCTTCTCAATCCGGGCTGAAAGGGTTTCAATATTTTCTTTCGTGAAAAAAAGATCATCGATACCGTAAAGCTTCCTGAGTCCTTTCATGTAATGACCATAATAGCTCGTGTTCCGGCAATCATCAAGGGACTGCCCGAATTTGTTCCATAATTCATCGAGGGGAAGGCTATCCAGCTGTTTCCTATCATATCTCCCGCCCCCTGCCGACTTCAGATCTGCGTTCAGGTAACTCGCTATAACAAGGTGGTAAAACCGGAAGCGGCGATCACCTTGTTTTTCCGACCAGCGCTGGTGTTCATGGGTGTTGATCACTTTCACCCGGTCGGTATATTCTCTGATCCTCTCACCGACTACCTGATCCCTGGTAGTGCACCTTACAGCCAGAAAAAAGATAACGGTTACCACCAGCCATCTGCATAATGTATTCATTACGGATACTTTCATGTATGTATTATTGTATAATCGATGTCATTATATATGGGTAAAATGTGGTAACCACCCCTGGAGGGTTTTTACTGTTCATCCTGCCACGTCCCCATTTCGCCGATAACATTCCCTTTGTGGATCAGGCGCGGGTATACAAGGTCCTGCCGGGAACCCGCATCCTGTGGGGTATCAGCATACCACAGGGCTGTACTGCCGTGGATGCTTTTTTCGATTTCCTTAGATAACGACCAAATTTCCACCGCCACTTTTATGTTCTTTGTGAACTGGAACGCATCGTTGAGGTGATAGGAATATACATTGACATTCCCGGGCCTCATTTTCACATAGCCTGACACGGCTTTCCTGTCGAAGAATCCCCATCCTGAGTTGAAATATTCCTCGGTACCGGTGCCATGGTACGAAGGCGGGAATCCATCCTCGTCGGTCCAGAAGAGCCAGTCACCTTCACCCCACCAGATGGTTTTTGGCCAGGCACCATGCAGCATGGTCCCTACATATTTGCCCCTGCATCCGCTATGGTCAAGGACCACCAGGAAAGGTTTCGGTCCTTTGCCGAAACGGGGCAGGGAATCGTACTCACTGCCATACGGTTTCACTTCGTTGAAGGTGGCATGAAAACGACCGGTATTGGGTTCAAGCTTCTCCACTTTCTGCAGATTCACGTTCACCACCAGGTCAATGTCGTTACCGCTTTTATTGGTAAAAACCATTTTTGCACCATTTTCAAACGGCATCGGGAACATGGAATATGCTCCTTCGGCGGTAATTCCGGTCAATATTGAATGGTATGGATACAGAGATGCATAATCAGCATTGCCGAAGAAATATCCCAGGGGGATGTCAATACTTTTCTTACCTGTTCCGTCCCATGATACGACGAATCGTGTATTCAGCCATGAGTCCGGGGTATTGGGTGTGGCAGTGATATAAAGCTGGCTGATGATGCCTGTTCCGTCGAGTGAAACCTCGCCGCTCTCCCCCGTTCCGATATGGATCTCTTTGCTGACAGGCCAGTTGGCAGGCATAGCCGGCGGATTTTCCTCTGCATTAAGCCAGGCATCCGTAAGCTTCTTTATCTCGGCCTTCTCGACAGCGGAAAAAGGATAGCTGATGCTTTTCACTTTAACATCCGCCGGATAGGTAGTATATGTTACCTGCCAGTAATTGCTCCAGTTTGTTGCCAGGGGATTATACAGCTGTACCTTAATGTGCTTTTCATAAGGAATGGGGAACAAGATCCCCGGGTATGTCTTGTTGAAGGCCAGGGGATAGGGAAACGGTGTTCTGACCGGGTCAAACAGATCCATTACGAGCACATCGAAAACCGGGATATCGGCATTGTCAACAAATATCTGCAAACGGGTATCGTGGACATAAAAATGCGCCCTTCCGACGAAGATACGGTGTATACACCCCGGGCCATCGGTATCCAGAAGAATATTTTCCGTTCCGACAATATTTTTGAAACACACTCCGTCATTGTTCAATCCCGTGGTATCCCAGGTGGAAGACATGGCCGTATGAGAAGCTTCCAGTTCGGGAAGATGATCGAGGGTCCCTAGTCTCTTCAGGAAAAAGACTAGGTCGCGCGTATCATCGCTTCCGGTTTTTCCCTGTTGTCCGCTCTTGCATGCAGTCAGGATAGCGCCAAGAAGGATCACTATCATGAGCGATGTGACAGTAACATGTTTTTGAAGTCTTTTTGTATTCATTGCTTCGAAGATTATTGAGATGTAAGTTTTTCTTCCAGTTTAAATACCTCCATGGCATTTTCATAGAATATCCTGTCAACAATTTCATACGCGAGCTCTTCCGTGAGCAATCCTCTTTTAACTCTTTTTGCCAGGACTTCGGCCACCACATCCTTACCAAACTCCAGGGATCCGACCGATTCCTCGATTAGCTGACAGTCACCACCCCAGAAGAATTTATTATACGGCACACAATCGAGTGCAACATCCAGCGTGTGAACAGCTTCTTCACGCGATATCTGTGGCAACCATACCAGATCAAGGTATACATTGGGGAACATTTTGCCTAATGCTGCCCATTCCCCGGTCCACGGGAACCCTCCATGGAAAAGTATAAACTTGGCTTTCGGGTACTTCAGAAACAGGTGATTCAGTTTCACCGGCTGTCCGTTATCGAGGACATTTCCGTTGCCTGAAAGATAGCCGGTATGTATCTGTATCGGCAAATCATATTCGATCGCCTTCTGAATGACCCAGTGGAACATGAAATCCTCTATCTTTTTCCTTTCTTCCGGAGTCAGGCTGGAAGAGAGCCTTTCAAACAGCTCACGGGCTTCATTATACGATACATCCTCATAGTAGATGGTTCGTGAATAGGCTTGTGAGTTTTTTACGCATACGGCATTTTGCTCCACATTCTTTTTAAAGAGATAGTCACAAAAAGCGAGGTATTCGTCAAAAGTATTCATGGGGTATCCCTCACGTTCAGCAGCCCTGAACATGGACGTGGTTCTGACCTCAACGCCCGGCCCCGGTTTCTGGCTTGAATGGGCTATCAGCGAATTGATCGGGAATACCAGGGCATGGTACCTTCTGTCAATAGCCGTGTTGAAACGGTTCCAGAACTGGTCATTGAACATCACGGTGAATCCAGCCTTGTGAAACGACGCATTGAACCACTGTTTATAATCTTTATAGTTTGCCTCCACCTTGGCTGAAAGACCAGCAATGTTCTCTCTGGTAAAAAACAGGTCGTTGAAGCCATACAGTTTCTTAAAGCCTCTTACAAACTGGGCATAATAGCTGGTATTCCGTGTATTATCCAGGTATTTGCCATACCTTTCCCACAGGTCATCAAGACTGAGGGAGTCGAGTGTATTCAGGTCACAGCCTCCTGCGCCGGCCGAATTCAGATCGGAGATCAGGTAAGCGCTCAAGGCCATAAGATGATAAAAGCGGAAGTTGTG
>JAXDBV010000310.1:0-2945 GCA_034678415.1 Bacteroidales bacterium | reverse complement strand
ATATTACCTGAGCCTGACGGAGATCGCTTTCATCAAGGCAAGGATCAATGCTTTCAACGAACGCATAGAACAGGCGGCACAGGCTTACCCCGGCCGCCTGGCCGTGGTCGATATGAAAACGCTGTTCTACCGCTACTCACAACCAAGCATCATCAATGCCTATGGTACACCCAACAGCCCCGATACGTTTACATGGGATGGAGTGTCCGTGGATTTCAACCTGGGGCAGTACGGGGTATTCTCCCTGGATGGTATCTTTCTTAATCCCCGCGGACAGGCACTCCTCGCCAATGAGTGCATCAAAACCATCAACTCCGCCTTCCAGGCTGTCATCCCTTTGGTGAATATTAATGACTATCCCGGTAATATTTTTCATATTGACATTAAATAAATTAAATTAAACTTTAGTATAATTAAATATAATATTCATATAATGAATATATTATTTAATAAAATTAAAGACAGGCGATATTTTATTTCTGACGGGGCATGGGGTACTCAGCTTCATGCGAGGGGGTTAAAACCGGGCGAATGCCCGGAGCTATGGAACGATACCCGTCCGGATGAAGTGATGGCCATTGCCCGCTCCTATGTGGAAGCCGGGGCCGATCTTATCGGTACCAACAGCTTCGGCTGCAACAGGATCAAGCTGGCTCATTATGGTCTTGAGAGGAGAGCTTCCGGGCTATGCGAGAAAGCAGCGCTTCTCTCACGCAAGGCAGCGGGTGAAAGGATTGTGGTAGCAGGGTCGATGGGGCCAACCGGGAAGCTGCTCATCACCGGCGAGGTGAGCGGTGAAGAGTTGTACAACGCCTTCCGCGAACAGGCAGTGGCTCTTGAAAGGGGCGGGGCAGAGATGGCATGCATCGAGACCATGTCGGATATTGAGGAGGCACGCATCGCGATACTTGCCGTGAAAGAGAATACACGGCTGCAGGTGATCTGTACCTTTACCTTCGACAGGCTGGACGACGGCTCGTATCGAACTATGATGGGAGCCACCGTGGGGGAGGTGGTAAATATGCTTGTCTCCGTCAAGGTGGATATCATGGGTTCCAACTGTGGCAGTGGTATGGAACAGATGGTTGCCCTCATGCGGGAGTTCAAACGGCATAACACCACTATTCCTCTCATGGTGCAGGCAAATGCAGGGAAACCGCTACTGGAGGATAACAGAACCGTGTTCCCTGAATCACCTGCTGAGATGGCCTCGCATGTGCCTGACCTTGTGAAAGCCGGGGTATGCGTCATCGGCGGATGTTGCGGAACCACACCGGAACATATTTCCGCCATCAGGGACCAACTTATCAGGCTATCATAACCTCTTGTGGCTGAAAACAGTTGGGTCAACGGAGTCTTTATCCGGTCATTTTGCAGAATATTGCCATGGGACTCAGCCGCAATCACACATCTTTACCTCATCAGGGCGAAAAACTACCGACTGGCTATGCTGGTGACTACCGGCAGCAGCAGATCGGGAGGCGATCACAACTGTCAGTGGTTTATTTCTGCGACAGCAGTGCCAGGGCTTGTTTAAACACGTTGTCGGCGGTAAATCCGAATTTCTCGTCCAGCACCTCATAGGGAGCAGAATACCCGAATGATTCAAGGCCGATAACTTTTCCCTTTGATCCAACAAATCCCTGGAGTGCGACAGGCAGTCCGGCGGTTAGTCCCAGCACGGGCACATTTTTGGGCAGCACCTTTCGCTGGTATTCGGCGTTCTGTTCCCTAAACAGTCCTTCAGAGATAGCCGAGACAACCTGAACCTTCAGGTTTTTTTCCTTGCGCAGCCGCTCAGCCCCTTCGATCAGCGTCGATACTTCCGAGCCGTTTCCCACAAGGACAATGTCGGGCCGGCCGCGGCTTCCCTGGACGATATACGCCCCCTTCGCCGCTTTCCGCGCCTCTTCAAAACGCGAGGTCACGGCAGGGAGATCCCTGATATTCTGCCGTGAGAGAAGGAGGGCTGTGGGCGAGGAGTGGTTGTCCAGCGCCATCATCCATGCGATGGTGGTCTCAGCTGCATCGGCAGGGCGCAGCACCAGCATGCTTCTCCTGCCACTATGGTTTTTTAGCTTCTCCAGCAATCTGATCTGGGCTTCCTGCTCAACGGGCTGATGCGTGGGCCCGTCTTCGCCCACCCTGAACGCATCATGTGTCCATACATATTTCACCGGCAACTTCATGAGTGCTGCCAGCCTGACGGCCGGGTTCAAATAATCGGAGAAGACGAAGAAGGTGCCGCAGACAGGAATCACTCCGCCGTGAAGAGCCATGCCATTGGCAATGGCGGCCATGGTGAGTTCAGAGACACCCGCCTGAAGGAATGCACCGGAGAAATCGTCGCGTGTGAACGCTTTCGACCGGGCAAGGAAACCGTCGGTCTTGTCACTGTTCGAAAGGTCGGCCGAGGCGACGATCATATTTTCAATTTTCTTTGCATAGAGTGCGAGGATCCGGCCCGAGGCCTCACGGGTCGACGAGCCGGCTTTATGTTCAATGGAGTGATAATCGATCTTGGGCAGTATGCCGGTCATGAATGCGTTGAGCTTATTGGCCAGATCAGGGTGCATCTTTTCCCAGCGCGCCTGCTCTTCTTTCTTCCAGGCAGCATATTCCTTCTTCTTCCTGATGACTTTGGAATAAAACTCTGCCACCTCGGGGAAGATGATGAAGGGATTAGAAGGATCACCCCCCAGGTTTTCAATGGTTTGTTCCACCGATCCGCCGGCCTTGGAGAGTGGCATACCATGCGTGGAGACTTGTCTTTCAAAACTGGTGCCACCGGCGGTGCGGGCTCCTTTGCCCATGACGGTCTTGCCGATGATCAGGGAGGGTCTCTTCCTCTCACGGATCGATTCATCAAGGGCCTTTCTCAGCTGGTCATGGTCGTTCCCGTCGACGGTGATCACGTGCCATCCCCATGCCTCGTATTTTTTTGC
>JAXDBV010000309.1:0-7004 GCA_034678415.1 Bacteroidales bacterium | reverse complement strand
CAAAGTATATATACGGCAGGGATTACCATACAGTGTTGAAAAAGAAGCTTCGATACCTTTATGATTTCATGAAAAGGAACATAGGACCGTTCCGCGGAAGGATTTTTGCCGGTTCAGCCCCCGTGCTCGAGAAAGCCTGGGCAGCCCGTAGCGGCCTCGGATGGATAGGGAAAAACACACTGCTGATCACACAAAATTACGGATCATTTGTCTTCATCGGAGAAATCATCACAGATATTGACCTGGCAAACGATACCCCTTTACCGGATGATTGCGGTAACTGTACCATCTGCCTCGAGGCCTGCCCCACCGGTGCCCTCACAGCACCCAAAATGCTCGACGCCCGTAAGTGTATCTCCTACCTGACCATTGAAAACAAAGGATTTATTGACGAATCAATGAAAGACAAAATGGGGAACCGGGTGTTCGGTTGCGATGCCTGCCAGGATGTTTGCCCCATGAACCGGAATATCATCCCAACGAGATTACCGGAATTCAGGCCACGGGAACAACTGCTTGATCTTACCGCTGATCAGTGGAAAAGGCTCGATGAAGATCATTTCCATGATATCTTCGGGCAAACAGCAGCTTCAAGAGCCGGCTTTGAACGGCTCAGATGGAATATTGACTTTCTTCTTAATGATTAGCTCCTCTTCAGGAATGCGTATTCACCACTGTCACCACCACGTTTCTTCGGCTCCTCGGACCATCAAATTCACAGAGGAAAATATTCTGCCAGGTGGATAATCCCAGATCACCGTTTATGACAGGAATGGACTCAGAGGGTCCTATGATACCCGCCTTCAGATGTGCGTCACCGTTATCGTCCTGCCGGTCATGCTCCCACACACCCGGCGGTACCATCTCCTGCAACAGCCTGATCACATCGCGCTGCACCGATTCATCCCAGTTCTCCTGGATCATAATAGCGGCCGTGGCCCCCTGGACATATACAGATACAAGGCCTTCCCTGATCCCGCTTTTCTTTACAATACGTTTCACTTCATCCGTGATATCATACAACCCTTCACGACCGACGGTGCTGACCTGAATAATTTCCTGCATGGTGTTTTGATTTTTGGTATATTGCCAGGTACAAATGTAATCCATATCCCCGGAAAGACATATGAAAATGCACGAATACAACTGGCAGTCGGAGGACGGCACATCCTTTTACGCATGGTCATCAGTTATGGGGAACCCGCGAGGGCTGATCCTTTTGATCCACGGCTTCGGCGATCACTCACACCGGTATGAACACGTGGCAGAGTGGATGAATAATCACGGATACGGTTTTATGGCAATCGATTTGTGGGGGCATGGCCGCTCCGACGGTAAGAAGGGAGATATCCCCTCGTTCCGACTGCTGCTACAAAGCGTTGAAACCCTTGTTCAGCAAGCCGGATCATTATTCCCTGGGATTCCCCAGGTATTATATGGTCATAGCCTCGGTGGAAATGTTGTTCTGAATTATTGCCTGTCCGCTGAGACAAAACCCGCCGCTATGGTGGTAACATCACCCTGGCTGCAACTGGCCTTTAAACCATCACCGGCACTCAGGTTCATTAGCAATTTATTCCTCCGCTTCGCGCCAGGCACCCTCATCAGGAACCCACTTAATTCAGCCCACCTGTCACGTAACCCTCAGATCGGCATCGATTACGTGAACGACCCGTTTGTTCACCGTAAAGTAACTCCCCGTGTGCCGGTAATCATCGAAGAAATGGGAAAAAATGTCATCAATAAAAGCAAAGAAATCACCATACCTGTCCTGCTGATGCACGGCACAGGCGATATGATCACATCCCATGAAGCCAGCCATGAACTGGCTGATAAAAATAGGGATTTTATCACCTTCAGGCTCTGGCCCGGTGGCTATCATGAACTGCATAATGAGTCTGAACAGGCAGAAGTGCTGAGCTGCATCACCGACTGGTTAAATAATAAGTTGCCCAGTTAATACCGTATGAAATACCATCTCTTCAGAACGGTTGTTGATATTCCTGAACCGGGAAAAAGAATCTCCTACCATACCCCTTGTATGCTCCTCGGTTCATGTTTTACAGAAAATATCGGGCAGAAGCTTGAAAGACTCAAATTCCCTGTGACAGTCAATCCCTTTGGGGTATTGTATAATCCCCTGTCAATACAAAACAGCCTGGATATTCTCATTAATAAAACGACCTTCACTGAAAACGACCTGTTTTACCACGACGGGCTGTGGCATAGTTTCAGTCACCATAGTGACTTTTCCTCTCCCGATAAGAACGCCTGTCTTAAGACCATTAACAATAACATTTCGACCGCTGCTGAGTCGCTCATGAGGGCAAGCTTTGTTTTCATCACCCTGGGAACCGCCCGTGTTTATATACTCAGGTCCACCCGACAGGTAGTATCCAACTGTCATAAACTGCCTGAGGCTGCTTTTGAGCGCAAATTGCTTTCTGTCAGCGAAATAGTTAACGTCCTGTGGGAGGTGATCCTTCGCTTGCGAGCCGTTAATACCGGCTGCTCCTTCATAATGACGGTCAGCCCTATCAGGCACTGGAAAGACGGGGCAGCCGGAAACCAGTTGAGCAAATCCATTCTCCTCGTTGCCGTTCACGAACTTATCGGCTCCCTTCCCGGCCTTTATTACTTCCCTTCCTATGAAATCGTGATGGATGATCTCAGGGACTACCGGTTCTATGATAGGGATATGATCCACCTCAACACCACCGCAACAGAATACATCTGGGAAAAATTCTCATCCGCCTGGATCAGCGATGACTCCCTGCCCATCATGAAAGAAATGGAAAAACTGGTACAAGCCAGGATGCATGTACCTTTCCGCCCCGGTTCACCTCAATACCGTGTATTCCTCGATGAACAGCTACATCGGGTGTCTGATCTTGAAGATAAGTATCCTTTCCTCGATCTTACCCGGGAAAAGGAATATTTCAGCAGGAATCGTTAAAAATAATTTCACCCGCCTGAAACAAATCTATCCGTTTTCTGTTTAACGGGAAACGATTTATGTTAAACAAACCTATGAAACCGAAGCATATTTTTCTGCTTTCAATATACTTTCTTGCTTGCTCTCCGTCATTTGCGCAGGAGGAGGGGAAAGGAATCATTGAAGGACGCGTATTCAACGCCAAGAATAACGAACCGCTACCGTTTGTGAACATCGTCATCTTTGGTACGACCATCGGGTCAACATCCGATCTCGACGGACGGTTCATCTTTACGGGAATCAACCCGGGATTTGCCGAGCTCAGGGCATCTTTTGTGGGATTCAAACCTTTTGTCTCTGATGAATTCCTGGTTACCAACGCCAAAAAGGTGTTTATTGAAATCCCTCTGGAGGAAACGAGTGTACAGCTTGCCGAAGTTGCCGTGAAGGCATCGGTGTTCCGTCGCGTGGAAGAAAGCCCGGTGTCTCTGCGCAGGATCGGTATTGCCGACATTGAAAAAAACCCGGGAGGTAACAGGGACATTTCACGTGTGATACAATCGTTCCCGGGAGTAGCTTCCTCCGTTTCGTACCGGAATGATCTTATCGTCCGTGGCGGGGGACCCAACGAAAACCGTTTCTTCCTCGACGGCATCGAGATCCCCAACCTGAATCATTTTGCCACCCAGGGAGCTTCCGGAGGACCGGTAGGAATCATTAATGTGGATTTCATCAGAGAGGTGGATTTTTACTCAGGTGCTTTCCCTGCCAACCGCGGAAACAGCCTGAGTTCGTTCCTCGAAATGCGACAGGTAGACGGGAACAATGAAAAACTCAAATTCAGGGGAACCATTGGCGCCTCCGACCTGGCCCTCACCCTCGACGGACCCCTGGCAAACAACACAACCTTCATCTTTTCCGCCCGCCGATCATACCTCCAGCTCCTGTTCAACGCCATCGGCCTACCTTTCCTGCCTGCATACAACGACTACCAGCTGAAAACAAAAACCCGCATCAATGAGAAAAATGAACTCACCGTCATCAGCCTGGGTTCATATGATATCGCTACACTGAACCTGAAAGCAAACGAAACCGAGGATCAGAGGTATATCCTCAGCTACCTCCCCGAAAGCAAACAATGGAGCTATACCTTCGGTACCGTGTGGAAACATTTCCGCAATAACAGTTACGATACATGGGTCTTCAGCAGGAATTACCTCGATAACCAGGCATATAAATACCAGGATAATATCGAACAGGACTCGCTAAAAACCCTGGATTACCGGTCGGCAGAAATAGAGAATAAGTTCAGGTATGAAAATACCACCAGGACAGATAACGGGTACAAGATCAACTTCGGGGTGAATGCTGAATACGACAGGTACAACAATAATACCTTCAGTAAAACCTTTTCCAACAACCTTCCTTTTTCGATCTTGTACGAATCAGCACTGGATATGTTCAGGTGGGGAGTCTTCGGACAGGTTAGCCGTGAAATCCTCGATAACCGGCTGATCCTTTCACTCGGTTTTCGTGCCGATGCTAACAGTTATTCAAAGGATATGTCAAACCTTCTGGACCAGTTCTCCCCCCGCCTTTCTCTCTCCTACAACCTGACCGAGAAATTATCCCTGAACTTCAACACGGGAAGGTTCTTCCAGACACCACCCTATACCACACTGGGATTCAGGAATAATGAAGGTGTCCTGGTCAACAGGAACAACGGTATATCCTACATCCGTTCCGATCACCTGGTGGGAGGTATTGAATACAAGCCCGACGAGAATTCAAAATTCTCCGTCGAGGGCTTCTATAAATACTACAATAATTATCCTTACTCGGTGAACGATTCGGTGCCTATTTCAAGCAAGGCTGCCGATTACGGAATCTTTGGCGATGAAGAGGTCCTCTCCATCTCACGGGGACAATCCTATGGCGTGGAATTCCTCTACCGTCATAAGGCGCTCTCAGGATTTAATGTGGTGGTTTCCTATACCTTCTACAAGAGCGAATTCCGCAAGATGGATGCTGATCTTAACCCTTCCAGTGAGTACATACCTTCAGCATGGGACAACCGTCACCTGCTGAATATCACCGCCACACGCAAATTTGCCAGAAACTGGGATATCGGACTGAAGTGGCGGTTCGTGGGAGGGGCTCCCTACACACCCTTTGACCCTGAGAAATCAAGCTATGTCCTTGCCTGGAATGCCAAAGGAATGCCCTATCCGGATTATTCGAGATTTAACCAGCTGAGACTGAATGCTTTTCATCAGCTCGACCTCAGGGTCGATAAATCCTATTATTTCAGCAATTGGACATTGCGGTTCTATTTTGATGTGGCCAATGCATATAACTTCAAAGCCGAAGTAGCCGACAGACTTACCAATAAAGATGAAGAAGGAAACGCTGCCATCGTAAACCCGTCAGACCCCATCCAGGAACAGAGATACCTTCTCAGAACCATCACCAGCGACGGACAGGGAACAGTGCTTCCGACTGTCGGGCTTATAATCGAACTTTAAAACAGATACCCATGAAATCGAACGATACTTTGTTGTTGCTCCTGTTGATCCCTGCATGGCTGCTGACGGTTAATTCCTGCACACACAAGGTGCAGCCGCAGCCCGTAACTTTCGAAACCATAAAGACTAACCAAAATGGGACAGGACAGGCACTGACCCTTGAATTTACGGGAGGATCAGCCCATAACCACCCGTTGATGGTGGTGTGGATTGAAACGGATAACGGGGAATATATCCAGACCCTCTTTGTGGCCGAATCCATCGGAAAAGGAGTGTTTAAATACAGTACCCCGGCCTCCGGCAAATGGATGCCCGGCAGCATCCTGAGACCCGCCGCCCTCCCCTACTGGGGACATAAACGCGGCATCAAAACCGCGGAAGGACTCTTCCTCCCGTCGGCCGAAAACCCCGTCCCTGACGCCTATACCGGCCCTACCCCAACATCTCACTTTATCCTTGAAACCAAAGCAGACAACCCCCTGCCACAACGGTTCAGGGTGCTCCTTGAAATCAACCAGTCATGGGACTGGAATGAATACTGGACAAATAATAAATACCCTGACAACAAAGAATATAAAACATCCAGCCAGCCTTCCATCATCTATGCTGCCGAGGTTAATCTTGACCAGCCAACCCGCGAGGTGACATTCACCCCCATTGGCCACGGTCATTATGCCGGAGAAGACGGAATACTTTATACCGATCTCACTACCATTACCACGGCATTGAATATAACCTCATCCATCAAATTGAAGATCAAATAGCCCCTCCCTGCATCTCTAACATATCAGGAAAACAGGCTTACACACTTTTGCATCATACAATAAAAAGACTCCCGGCGCGAACCGGGAGTCTTCTTTACGGGGACAGCATACTGTGGTGCATTAACCCCCATGAAGAAACAATGCATGGTTGATGCATTATTTATTGCACCACAGTTGCCGTCCACTGATGTTATCCGGCATTACACTATCATCCGCTCCATTCAAATCCATAACCACCATGGCATGCTCACATACACCCCTGTCACTGCAATCCGATTGGCTCAACACCGATAACCCCCACAATAAAATAAACGCAATAACAACCATAATTCGTATAATTTTTACTTTTGGATGTTGTTTGCGTACCATGTTGTTCTTTCTTTTTATCAATTATACGATATGTTTCAAATGAGGTAATGGAAAGAATGATGATTTTCGTCATATCTTTATGATGACCTATGTCATTATATGAAGAAATTTCTTGAAAAGCACCGGAGGGCATTGGGATTCCTTTTCTGGGTATGGTTTCTTTTCATCCATATCATCACCGTCATACCCGACCTGCAGGCACCAAAGACCACTATAAAACTGGAACTGTTCAGGCCTGATTACCTCTTTCATTTCTTTGCCTACTTTGGGATGTCTTTCCTTTTCATTGCCTGGTATATGAATCCGCTGCCTGAGCGAAGGTTCCTCCGCAACCTGGGATGGTTGCTTGCAGGGCTCACCCTCTGCCTGATAGCTGAGATAAGCCAGCTATGGATCCCCGGCCGTTCATAT
>JAXDBV010000308.1:0-17841 GCA_034678415.1 Bacteroidales bacterium | reverse complement strand
TACAAGTATTTCAATCGTGGATGATAAACAAATCTTTGAAACCCTCTGGCATGACAGGGCCAAAAATGCAGAATGGAACCTCGACATACAGTACTCGCCGAATTATGCAGTAACATTCAACTTCTGCCAGGATAAATAAAACCAACCACCGGCTGTCACCGGCGGTTTCACTAAAGAAACATCAGGATTTTTACAATTTGTGTCTGTCAGTAAACCTTGAGGATCCCCTGGCTGTATTTGCCTCCGCAACAAATGTATCCCCTTATTACACTTGTGACGTACAAATAATTAAACATCGGCACAAGCGAATGGTGGTGGGAAATTTATTGTACAAAAATCAGGAAATACGTAGCTGCTCTGGACAAATATCATGAAGTCATTAAGTCGGATCCGTTACACAACCCCTTTTGCTATTCCGGTATTGACTTTATTTATGCTACCATCAGGATTTATAAACTGGTAATTTTCAACATGAAGAAATACCTCATCCTTTATACTGACGCTCCTCATGCGAGGGCAGCATAAGGATAAAATACGATGAGTGGAAATGATTATTACCGGACGGCAAGTGATAGTATCGAAATTTTAATAATCTAATATATTGCGCTGTTTATGAATAAATTACTTTGATCCAATAATATATTCATGGCTACTATGAAAAACTTTATCATACAACATCCGGTTTTATTCTACTACATTATGGTATTTGCCATTTCATGGGGTGGGATACTTTTGCTTATTGGTGGTCCTGCCAACATACCGGGCTCCAAAGAACAGGCAGAAAAACTATTTTTCCCCGCTCTTCTTATTATGTTTGCAGGCCCCTTCCTTTCCGGTATTATTATGAATGCCCTTGTCGACGGCAAAGAAGGTCTTCGTATGCTGCTATCACGGTTGTTGCACTGGCGGGTAGGAGCACGATGGTACCTGATTGCATTTTTTGCCGGTCCGATCCTTGTCGCTGCAGTACTTTTCGGCCTTTCAATTTTTAATCAGGAATTTCTTCCGGGAATCGTTACAACAGAAAACATTTCCAGTTTGTTGATATTCGGCATCTCGTGGGGTCTCATCGGCGGAGGGCTACTGGAGGAAACCGGCTGGACAGGTTTTGCAGTGCCACGGCTGCGAAAGAACTATGGTATTTTTTCTACAGGACTCATTGTCGGGGTTCTTTGGGGCATCTGGCATTTTGTCATCGCTTTCTGGTCCATCAATTATTTGGGCGGGACTGACTCACCGGTGATGTTTGTGGCTGGTTTCCTTGCATTTTATCTCTTCGCACTTCCAGCATACAGAATACTGATGGTTTCTGTTTATGACCGGACAGGAAGCTTAGCCGTCATTATGATTATGCATGCTTTTCTTTCTGCCAGCACCCTGATTTTTCAACCCCCGGCAACCGGGGAAATTTACTTTATATGGAATTTAACGCTGGGCATCGTCCTATGGATCATTGTCGCCGGCCTTGCTGCAAAAAACAAGTAATACTTCCTGCAAAATCTATTGTATATAGATAGAAGCTGACCATAAATGATACAGGTGTTATTTCACAACCCGAGGTAGTCTCCAATCTCCTCAGAGGCTGTTGAATTAAGCATGGGCAGGGACGGAAGGTTATAAAGATCCGCTCCGTCCGGACGTATAACACCCCAAGCAGAAGTACGTATGCAGCGGTAACCGTTCCGTATGGCGGCGGCAATGATATCTTCATCCCCTGCCCCGTTCCCGTAAGGAAGTGCAAGCACATTCACTGCCACGTGTGTAACCGATTCGATAAGACTCTTTGACACGCCCAGCTCATCGTCCAGATAGGAAGCATAATCAGCAGGAAGGGGAAAGGTGTTCTTCATATCCTGAAGAAAGTGATGCGACATGGTGTGAGAAGCGAAAATGAATGGCCTCACCCCGGCATCATTGGTATAATGGCTCATGAGATCAACCTCCTCCCACGTAAGAAAAGATTCCATACCGATCTGGGAAACCCATAAAAAGAAAGTGGCTTTCATATCATGCTTCAGGAGAATGGGCTTCGCCGTCGTTAGCCAGGATTGATAACCATCATCGAAGGTGATGATAGCCATGTTTTTATGAGGATTCGTTCCCTTTCTAACCATTTTCTCCAGATCATCAAAGCCGATGACGGCGATATCGTTATTTTTCAGGTAGACAAGATCAGACTCGAAATCGGCGATGCTCCTCTCATAAAGGTCGGTAGCCTCCCCTTCAGTGATGATGTGGTACATCAATATGATCACCTTTCCGTCCCCTCCGGGATCAGGCTTCCGCGAACATCCTGCTGCCACCGCTGCAATAATGACCAGATAGAGAACTTGTTTTAACATTCCTGACAACTGCCGGTGAATCCTTCAGGCATCAATTCCATCGCCATATTTGCTGTCCCTGCCGTCATATCAGGAAACAATTATGACAAATGCCCATAATAAAGTATACGGAGTTCCCACGAAAAGGTTGGACTTTTTCATCTTTTGAAACAGGAAGGCGAGGAAGCCCGTGGCTCCCTTAACCCTGGATAGCCAGGTAAAAAGAAGGTGATACCTGTTACATCCCTTCATCCCCTGAATGATCATCATAAGAAAACCGTTATCCTGAGCCCGGAAGGCGTATTTCCTTCATCCATCGGGGATGAAAAAGGCAATAAGGTTACCGCGCGACCCTGCCGGGGATGGCTCATAGCCTCCTTGTTACCTGTCAGCCAGCTTATCGATGAATGTTTTCAGCTCATCGATCTGTTGTTGCTGATTCTCAATGATTTCCTGCTGTTGTTTCATGGCTTCCACGAGCACAGCCGTAATTTCCCCGTAGTTGATGCCTTTCAGGCCATCCACCCGGTTAGTGAAAACCACCTGGGGAAGTACCTGTTCCACCTCCTGGGCTATGAATCCAATCTTTTGTTTGTCCGAATTATCGTTTATCCAATGATAATTCACTCCGCCCAATGCTTTCACCAGTGCCAGGCCATCGGTAATGGTCGTGATATTAGTTTTGAGTGAGGCATCGGATGTCGCCGTTGTCAGGGTGCCGTCGGCCGTGATATTCAGAGGGGCGTAATAGGCGCCGGATCCCACGGAGCGAAACTGTGCATTCCCTCTCACATCAAGAATGACTGCCGTTACGGGCTCACCGCCGAGGGTGAGCCGGCCGTCAGGATTGAGATTCATCTGTTCCTTCCAAAGGGAAGCCCCGTCATGGTAAACCAGCGTAAACGCATTTGATGTGTTATGATTAAGTTCCCAGTGTTTTGATATTTCCGCTTCCTGTGACATCAGACAAATCTGGGAATAGTTATAGCCGTTCCCCCTCCCCCTGATGGCAGCCACCCCGCAGTCATGGTCATTATTGACTGTCAGGTCAACATTGCTGAGAGGGTGGGCTCCAATTCCCACTTTCCCGTTTATGCGGAGGATATCCTCAAAGAAATTCCCGAAGAGCAGCACCTCGGTGCTGTCGCCCGAGTTGGCGTCCACAATGAAGTACCCTGATCCTTTCTGGTTTTCTCCCGCGCCATATCCGAGGAAAATATTCATGTCGCCACCGAATTTACTGCCTGCGCCGTTGCCGATATATATGTTTGAATTACCCGCGCCGCCTCTTCCGGCATCCATCCCAACAAGGACATTCCCGTTACCCAGGGGACCCTCGGAGCCGGCCCAGGAACCCAGCACAACATTGGTTTGCCCGTCAATATTCCCGCTGCCGGCATTTGCGCCGATAAACAGGTTATTCATCGAGGATGTGGTATTGACCCCCGCACTGTTGCCGATCATCGTGTTTCCCTCTCCCGTGGTGAACGAGGATCCCGCCATCGAGCCGATGAACACATTATCGCACCCGGTGGTGTTGTTAACGCCGCTCCTGAAGCCCAGCATGACATTGTTGAACGACACATCGTTTGAATAACCGGCTTCGAATCCGATAAACACATTACTGGCGCCGCCCGGGCTGCTAAACCCCGCTGCATTGCCGATAAACACATTGGAATTGCTTTCCTGTGTACTGTATTTATCGTTATAACCGCAAAAAGCGCCCAGAAACACATTTTTATGGCTTTTAACCGTATTTTTACCCGCGTTATCACCAATAAACGTGTTCCCGAGGTCGCCGTCGAACATATAACCCGCATTAATGCCGATGATAACATTTGAAAACCCGCTGATATTTGAACGGCCGGTCTGGTTGCCGATAAACACATTATTGAATCCCGTGGTGTTTGACAGTCCGGCACCGGTACCGATAAATACATTCTTCTCACCGGAACGGTTCATGTACCCTGAGCGGTTCCCGATGAACACGTTCTCGTCCCCGTAATCATTGTGAAGTCCGCATCCCGTGCCAACAAAGGTATTACGATAGCCGGTAAGATTTCCAAAGCCGGTTGAATCGCCCACGAAGGTATTATTGGACCCCTCTGTATTGCTGTACCCGGCGAAGCTGCCAAGAAAAGTGTTGAACACCCCGGTGGTGTTTGCCTGCCCGGCCATGTAACCGAGGAAGGAATTATAATTTCCGAATTCATTGTTGTACCCTGTTTTATACCCCAGAAAAAGGTTTCCTGACCCGGTAGTGTTTTTATAACCGCTCTGGTATCCGATAAAAGCATTGCTTTCGCCCGACAGGATATTTAAACCGCTTTCATACCCCAGGGTTGAATTATATAAGCCCGATGTTATATTGCTCCCGCTGAGGTGGCCGATGAAGTAGTTCTGAGGTGTCAGATCAAGGTAGTTATTTACCGTTTCCTTCCCGGCAGTAAACCCTCCCACGGCAAACCCGCCCTTGCTCCCTTTGGTATAGTCATCGGCAACATAAACCCTCACGCTGTCAGGAGTGACACGCAGGTATTCCTGATCCACACCTTTCCCGGGGTCATAGCCTCCCACAGCAAAACCTCCCTTGCTTCCTTTACCTGTAGCGGGATCAACATAAATACGCACACTATCGGGAGTCACTCTCAGGTACTCATCGGTGATGCCCTTTCCGGGGCTGAATCCGCCTACTGCAAAGCCACCCTTGCTCCCCTTGCCGGGCAGGTCTTCAACATAAACCCTGACGCCATCAGGATAGACGGCAAATACCGGTTGGCCGTCATTCCGTTTCACCTCAAAGAGAGCTTCTTCATCGTTCTGACCGGCGTCCCCCGTCACTTCCAGCTTCCCGGGAGCAACAGCCGCGGTCTGTTCCGAATACAGGGCATAGGCCACGGGCTGGATCCTTCTTATTTCTGACAAACCGTATGCCGTCCCTCCGGCAGGATCCATCTCCACCTTAAGGTAATATGGTCCGGCGTTCCATTGTATTCCAGAAAACGTGCCGGAGACGGGCAATCCCTGCCCAATCACAAGGACCACAACACCCTGGTTACTGGTGTTAAGATCCCACGTTTCACAGTATGCCGTCGTACCTGCCTCACCACCTTGCAGGATGCTGAAACGGAAACCAACATTCTGGTTTGCCAGGATGGCACCGGATGCATTCCTGACCACAGCCTGATAACTGAATCCTTCCGATGACTGGGAAAACAAGGGAAGGGTTAGCCAATACACTGCCAATAAATGTAAAATGAACAATTTTTTTTTCATGACTTAATGGTTAATCCTGTTAGAATCGGTTGTACTGCATCTTTAAAGGAAATATAAGCCAATATTCATTGTCAGGCAATTTATTACATAATCTATTTCCTTAAAGGCATGTAAATACCTGTGTATAAGCAAGTTTTTGGGTGAATGAGAGGAACTTTGTGGCCAGAAAAGGAGAAATCACACGGAAGGCAGTCATAAGGGGAGAAAATCATCGCCTATGGTATTACTGTTTCTAACAGGTTTTTGTCAAAACCTTTCAACAACAGTAGTTCGTTCCTGCCTGAGTGAATACAGCATGAAGGTCGCACCTGCCCGTTACATGGCAGTCAGGTTATGCAACCGGCGGCAAACTGCGGTCACTCGTGCTAACATTCAGGATGAGAAAATAATCATATTCAAAATCATTGGCTTATTAATATTCACACCTCACTCATGAGATCCAGGGCAGGAGAAAATCATTGAAGAGAAAATACAATAAAATTTAATCGCACCCGGCTTAATGGTTTATTTCATGAAGAAAACATTATATTTACTGTCATCAATGCACGATTCTCTGTTGATGATGAACGACCATAAATGAAAATCACATTTACAAACGGCACTACATTTCGAATCAGGAATGCTCCGTAATCATTCTATAATCACGTTCAAAACAATATCTGAATAAAGAATGAATATCGATCCGGCCAAAGGGGGAACAGTCTCAAATAAAATATTTACCGAATTCTCCGGTGTGCAAATGACTTATCCATCCGGTACCGTTCATGTCCTGTATTACCCATAAAGAATGAATACTCGAGGTCTATGAGATAATTCTATTGTTTAACAATTCATAATCCCAAACAAACATGAATAAGCTATCTATCAGTAAAGCGATCATTATTCCATCAATGATGATTTTCCTGTTCCATTCCATGAACACACAAGCTCAGACTGAGGTAAAAAACATACCTGCGGTGCTGGGGGTCAGGGAGCAGGTGGAAGTTGTAAATCAGATAATACTGAAGCGTTTTGAACAGCTCCTGCCGGCGATTATGGAACAGACAGGCTTTGACATGTGGATCATTGCCTGCAATGAAGATAATCCTGATCCTGTTTATGAAACCATGATCCCGCATAAGTTATGGTGTCCCATCACACAGATACTTGTCCTGTATCACAGTGGACCGGGCACCAGGGTGGAGAGGCTCAATATCTCCCGCTGTAACCTGAGCGGACTGTTCGACAATGTGTGGAACTCCGGCGCGTGGGATAAGGACCAGGGAGAAAGCCAGTGGGAGTGCCTGGGAAGAATCGTCAGGGAACGGGATCCCAAAAAGATCGGGATCAATATCGGAGAGATTCAATGGGCTGCAGGCGGACTTACCGTTCCCATGATGAACAGAATAACGGAAGCCCTCGGGAAAAAATATATTGAACGGCTAGCCTCGGCTGAACCAATGACCATTTTATGGGGAATGACACTCCTCGACGAGGAGATAGAGATCATGGAACATGCACAGGCCATTTCACATGCCATCCTGGCTGAAATATTCTCGAATAAAGTGATCACTCCCAATATTTCGACTATCGAGGACCTGGAATACTATTACTGGCAGCGAGCGGTTGACCTGGGTCTGGAAAAGTCATTCAATCCATCTTTCAGGATAAGGGCCAGGCTTTCAGCTGATGCCCGTAAACTCGACAAAACAGACATCGTTATACGACCCGGAGACGTCATCAAGTGTGATGTGGGATTGAAGTATATGCTCTATAATACCGATCATCAGGAATGGGGATATGTGTTAAGGCCGGGCGAAAATGATGTGCCGGAAAGCCTCAGGAAGCTGATGGCAGAAGGAAACCGGCTGCAGGATGTCTACTGTGCTGAATTCAAGGAAGGCCTCACAGGCAATGAGATCCTGACAAATATTTTAAACCGGGCCAGAGCACAGGGAATTCCCAATCCAAGAATCTATTCCCATTCCGTCGGATATTTTCCCCATGAACCGGGTCCGTTGATTGGCCTGCCCTGGGAACAGGTGAATGAACCGGGGAGAGGAGATGTGAAACTATCGGCCAATAGCACCTATACAGCCGAACTTAGCGTTGCAATGCCGGTACCGGAACTGGATGGACAACAACTGGTGTTTGGTATGGAAGAAGTGGTGCTGTTCACAGGTAAAGAAACAGTTTTCATGGATGGCAGACAAACCAGCTTTTATCTTATAAGATAATCATTCACAAAAGCATCCGAAATTAAAGCCACCTGGATAAAATACGATACAGGTGGCTTTTTTTTGTTTGACCTGTTTCCAAACAGAAATTTACTGAATTATATTCCTCTTATTAAACATCCATTCTTTCTATATCTCAGCTATATTTTACCAACTATTATAGGCTATTTTTTCTTTATGGCTATTATATCATTTGCATATTATACCACCTTTGCCATAAAGTGCTTGCAGTATAGCAGGGTAATTTATCATAACGGGCTGCCTTACGGAAAGATGTGAAGGCGGGCTGTCATCGTTCTGTCTTGCAGGGATTATCATTCCCGTTGCCCGTAAGATAACATTCTCAGCCTGTCAAGTGCAAAAAAGTGGCTTTTGCGGTCTCCGGGACGAACAACAAAAGATATTATATTGGATCCTTCATTTAAGGTAACTTCCCCCAGCGGGATGGTTCTGATTTCCCTCTTGCCGGCTGTCGGCGAAAATTCCTTTCCAACAGACGCTCCGTTGAGGCAACAAATAAACTTCCCGAAAGCAGGTCCGGCCGGAAAATCACCCGTTAACTGAAAAATGCCTTCTTTTTCTGAAATAAATGAAAAGGAGATGGTATCACCGGGCGCTCCGTCGTTCCACAATACCTGCAGGTGACCACTCAGTGCCACCTCATCGAGAGGATTAATGATCATACTGCCTCTTTTGTTACCGCACGAATTGTAAAAAGGCATATGTTCTGCTTCTATCATGCCGTCCTTAACGGTGTTATCGATGATGTCCGTGCTGTGTAAGGCGACTTTTGCCAGGGCGCCTTCCCTGTCGGGAGCAATGTTGCTTCTACCCCCGGGACGGAGATAAAAATAGCATACCGGGGCGTAGTTGATCCAGGTGGAATGCCAGTGCCAAAGCTCCATATCCACGGTCAGGCCCTCCCGGAACGGGATCACATCGAGGCTCCTGTACCGGAGGTTGACCACATACCCAGGTTTGGCATTACCACCGGCATCAGGCTGGGCTATGAGAGGATGATTGGAGAATGACTTTGACCTGCCACCCCAGGCATACCCGTAATAGTCCTCTGTGCCGGTACCGAAGTGTGAAGGAAAGGCCTCGCCGTCGACATAGATCTTTTCATCCCCCTCACCCCACCAGATATAAGCTGTGTTGAACAGTACCAGTCCATCTCCCACGTATAACCCCTGACCATCGAGTTTTACAAAATTCAGGTCAAAGGGGCTGCCGGGATTCCCGCGAGCCAGTCCTTCCCTGGTAAAAATGGAGGAATATTGATGCCAGGAAACGCCAAAGTGCATGCTCCTGTCGTCCCATTTGTAGCTTTCCCATCCCAGTTCACCCATGATTTCCATCTCCTGGTCGCCGATATTCGATATCACCAGTCGCGCCTCCCTCTCAAACGGCATCAACCAGTATTCGGCCATTGTCCCGTCTTCGTCCACCGCTGTATACCATGTATTAACCGTCTTGCACTGGTATCCCGTTCCGAAAAAATCACCCGCGGGGCACCAGACCGTCTGTTCCCCGTCGAAGTGCATTTCAAGGATGGCCGTACGCAATGCTCGGGGGAGGTGTGAAGCCTTGATCTTCAGCCTTATAAACCTGATCACCCCGTTACCTTTCAATTCAGTGGTCCATGCATCGCCCGGCAACAACGTATCGTGCATTTCGCGTACCTCGCATCCTTCAAGATCCCTGTCCCTCTCCCGGTTCATCCATTCGCGCTGCACCTCCGCCAGTTTCTTCCCTGCCCTGGCAAGCCTTCCCATGCTGAACGTCTCGACTTTCGTTGTCTCAGGATAGGTCCTGTAATTGATATTATAATAGACGCTCTCCCCTGTGTTTCCTTTATTACCGGGATTGGTGATGTTCCTGCTTTCATAGGTGATCTTGCAGCTTCTATAGTAAGGCATCGGCAGATACAGGTTATGGCCCCTGTTGTCATATGGAGACAGATCCGAAACCGACGAAGCCAGGGGTTCACTCACCAAAGCTCCCCCGCTGAGTATGTCAATGGCAGCTCCTTCTATGACCGGGACAGGATTATCGTCAAAGTAAATCCGGAGTATCCCCTTTCCCGGTTCATTCCCGGCAAAAGTCATCCATATCCGGACAATGGCGCCGGGCCCCCTGGTGTCAACCATGACATGCTCAGTCCTGCCCTGATTTTCCTCAACACGGATAAACATGGTACGATCCATGTTGGCAAACCAGCCCGGTCTGCCCGGTGCAACCGATTCCCTGTCATAACTGCTGAATTGGCCAAGAGTAAACGGCACTTCAGGATAACGGGTGATATTTTCCCTGTCGGTCATCTCATCCAGCAGGTTCTCCAGGCTCACCACCGGCCGGTTACATGACAACAGGATCAGGCTCATGGATACCAGAAGTATCCAAATCCATTGTTTTTGAAACAGTTTCATAGGTTTATTGTTAGTGGTCTTTGTTCATGATCCCCGGTTGAATCCGAACCATAAGCTCAAACTGAATGTCTGTTCTCATCCTCCCTGTCTGACGGTTCTCTCCCACACCGGTGTGCTACCCGGGTGATAGCAACCATAGGGCGTACGCAAACCGGACCTGTACATGCAACCGTTATTTTCATTTATATTTTGGCCGATTGCTGCTTGATAGTATTGGTTACTTTGGTCAGTTGAGGATTTAATAACTTGAAGACACCCCTTTGATCTGTTCATAAATGATCTTCCCCATATTTTCAATGTTCAAGATTAAGCATCGTTGACCGGAGAACCACCGGCAACCACGACAAGGTCTTATCATTAATGCTGTCCGTTTCGTGTCCCGGGGACAACGGGCTATTACCGTTTCGGGCAATAATGTATTTTTAATCGTTTAAATAATCAAGATGATCATCATGTTTTACAACATAGAGGGTGGTGTTGGGATTTCCATGCAAATAAAAAAGCCACTTCAAAGAATACTCTCTGTAAGTGGCTTATTGTGTGATTGTCGGGGTGGCCAGACTCGAACTGGCGGCCCCTTGCACCCCATGCAAGTGCGCTAACCAACTGCGCCACACCCCGAAAAATCATGTTCCTTTACATACTTTTCTATATAAGACCTCTTCTTTATTCCCTTTAGCTTTCTTTCAACCCTCACGGCCTCTGATCTCGTCTCATACTCTTACCACCACTTCAGTCGCCACGGTATATACCTCCTGGTCGACACATTCTTCCCTTCATTATGCCTTGAGATCCTCGCTTTTAAATCACCCGTCTGTCCTATATAATACCTCTTGCTTGGCTCAGATTCTATTATGTATACAAAGAACATCTTTATTTCTGTTTTTTTTGTGCGCTAGTCCCGAAAAATCGAAAATCTTCGATTTTCTGATTTTTCGTGGATCCTCGTTCCGCATCGCGGAACGGGACCAACTGCGCCACACCCCGAAAACCTGCTTCACTAATCCCTGTATCCCCCGAAGGGTTAACAGAATCCAAAACATACCCCGCACCGCTGCCACAATGACGTGGAATACCTGTCTTTCCCTTTCCATGTCAGCCTCTCGCGATGACAGGTCAACCACGATCACCTCTTTCCGGAGGTGTACAAAATTAAATATAGCTGCCGAAACTGCAAATTTTTCAGTTACTTTTACTGTGGCACGTTCATTGTCAGAGCATAAAATCAATAATGTACATTCAATCAGCAAAAACAGAACCTCGATGGGACTCTTCAAGAAAATGGATCCGTTAAAGGATGAGAAAATCGTTGTACCGGGGGAATCATCGGTAGAGCATGTCAGATGCCTGATTCTTGGATCGGGGCCGGCCGGTTACACGGCTGCCATTTATGCTGCCCGGGCAAACCTGCATCCCATACTGTATGAAGGATTACAACCCGGGGGTCAGCTCACCACCACCACCGATGTGGAGAACTTCCCCGGTTATCCCAGCGAGATCAGGGGCCCGGAAATGATGGAAGACCTCAGGCAACAAGCCCTACGGTTCAATACCGATGTGCGGTCAGGTATGGCTACCGCAGTGGATTTTTCTTCCTCACCTCATACAGTGATCATCGACAACATAAAAACTATCCTGGCCGATGCCGTGATCATTGCCACGGGAGCCAGCGCCAAATACCTTGGCATTGAGGCGGAACAAAAGTATGCCGGTTCAGGGGTGTCAGCATGCGCCACCTGCGACGGGTTTTTCTACAAAGGCAGGGATGTGGCCGTGGTAGGCGGAGGCGATACCGCCTGCGAGGAAGCACTCTACCTTTCCAACCTGTGCAACAAGGTATATATGGTGGTTCGCAAGCCCTTCCTCAGGGCATCGAAGATCATGCAGCAGCGGGTGATGAAGAAACCCAACATCCACATACTGTTTGAGCATCAGGCAAAAGACCTGTTCGGTGACGGGGTTGTGGAAGGCGCGATCCTTGTGAAAAAAGCCGGCACCCCCGAGGAGGAGGAAGTAAAAATCAACATTGACGGATTCTTCCTTGCCATAGGCCATAAACCAAACTCCGAAATCTTCAGCCAATTCCTCACCCTCGATGAAACGGGGTACATCATTACCAGGCCGGGGACAACGAAGACAAATGTGGAAGGAGTGTTTGCTTGCGGCGACGTGCAGGACAAACATTACCGGCAGGCCGTGACAGCCGCCGGATCTGGCTGCATGGCCGCCATCGACGCCGAACATTACCTGTCCGAAAAAGAAGGGTGAAAAAACATAACACCAGTAACAGGTTCTGTATGGTTCAGAAATTATTGAATTTATTATTGAATTAATTACTGAAATAATTCAATAATTAATTATGTAATTTCCCAAGTAAGTGCATGTTTATGTGCCACCCCCTTATGGTTAAAGTAACCTGTATGCAATCATTATCGATTGTTTATACCGGCGGGAAAATGTCACAAAATGAGTATCAGCAGATGCCCGGTTAAGACATGCACAGCTGTTATTCAGTAATTTATTGTGCCGGTTCACTACCCTGTTCACGGGTGGCAGATCAGGTGGCCCGTACATCAATGATGCCTGGCCAGATAATACTGAAGTTGTTCTCCTGCATTGTCCCGTGTAAAGGAAGGGAACAGCAACATCAACAGGTTCCCCGGGTTAATAATTATTCCGCAGGGCAGTCAGCGGAATATACGATAACAAGGGCAGTTGTTGCTTAAGATCATTCCATTCTCAGTGCCTCGGCAGGTTGGCTCAGTCCCGCCTTCACGGTGCTGTAACTCACGGTAAGGATTGTGATGATCACCGCTATCAGCGCTGTTCCGATGAATATCCAGGGGTTGATAGCGACCGGGTATGGATAATCACGAAGCCAGTCCCTGGCATAAAAGAAAGCTGCGGGGAAGGCAATAATCATGGAAAAAAGCACGAGCACGAGGAATTCCCTGAAGAACAGGTTCACGATGGTCGCCATGGAAGCACCCATCACTTTCCTTATACCGATTTCCTTCCTCCTCTGCTCCACTGAGAATGCGGCAAGGCCGAAGAGTCCAAGGCAGGCGATGAGAACGATCAGCACCGAGAACCAGGTAAAGATCACGCCCCTGCGTTCGTCAGTCTGGAACTGCCGGTTGTAGTAGTCTTCGAGAAAGGTGTACTGAAACTCCCGGTCGGGGAATATTTCCTTCCACTTGCTTTCGATAAGGCGCAGGGTCTCCTGAACCCCTGAGCCGTCAATCCTGATATTGGCATAGTATCCGTTCTCGCGCAGGATCAGCATCAGCGTTTCCATCGGGCTGTACAGTCCAAGCTGGTGAAAATCCTTCATAACACCCACCACGCGTGCGGGTGTACTGTCGTTGCCGATCTGGGCCACTTTCTTTCCCAGCGGCTTGTCCCAGTTGAATCGCTGGGCCATGGTCTCGTTGATGATCACGCCAAGAGCCGTGTCGGAAACAAAATCCCTGGAGAAATCGCGACCTTCCACGATCTGTATGCCCATGGTTTCAACAAAGTCGTAGTCGACAGAATAGAGGTTAATCCCCCGTTCAACCATCCCTTCCGCTGTTTCCACCTGAAGCAGGAGCTTGGCTGTCCCGTCACCTATCCTGTTGTTTGAGCTTGACACATGGATAATTCCGGGCTGGTTGATCAGCGCATCACGCAGCACAGGGTATTGCCGTATCATCTGGCGGTTCTCCAGCTGCAGGATCACCACGTTCTTCCTGTCAAAACCCACATCCTTGTTCTTCATAAAGCCGATCTGTGTATAGATGATCCATGTAATGATGATCAGGGCGATGGAGATCGCAAACTGGAGGACGACGAGGATTTTCCTTACCAGGAAATTAGAGCGTCCGGTTTCTGTATCATTCTTGAATACTACAACAGGATTGAACCGTGAGAGGTACAGGGCAGGATAGCTCCCCCCGACAATTCCCACAACGATGATGATCAGAAGGTATGTCAGGATCAATTTACCGTTCAGCAGGTATGAAAAGTCGAAGAATTTATTGGCGATACGGTTGAATTCCGTCATGAGGAGCAGAACGATCAGGATGCTGAAGATGAAGGAGATAATGGTGAACACCATGGATTCGGTGAGGAACTGCATGATGAGGGGTCCGCGGCTTGACCCCACCACCTTTCGCATTCCCACCTCACGAGCGCGCCGGGCTGACCGTGCCGTGGCAAGATTCATATAGTTGATACTGGCAATGAGCAGCAGGAAAAACGCCACGATGGAGAACACGTAAAGATAGGTAATGCTCCCATGCGGCCCCTCTCCTCCCCTCGCTTCCGACTTCAGGTAAATATCCGTTAAAGGTTCAAGAACATATTTAACGCTGATATTATACTGCCGGAAGATTTGCGCCATATACTTTTCATACATCTCCTGTATCTTTTCCCCAAAGGCGGTGCGGTCGGTGTTCTCATTCAACAGAAGGTAGGTATACACGCCAAAATTACCCCAGGAACCGATCTGGTCATCGGGAGGCAGGGTAGCCCGTGAGTACAGCGCGGAAAACCGGATGTGGGAATTACGCGGGACATCCTTCATCACACCGGTGATCTCGAAGGCCCGGTTGTCGCCGGTGATCAGTGTTTTTCCCACCGGGTCATCACTGCCAAAATAGCTCCCGGCAAATGACTCGCTAACAACCATGGTATTAGGCCGGGTGAGCACCTTGTCCGGATCACCACTGAGAAGGGTAAAGCTGAAGATGCTGAAGATAGTGCTGTCGGCAATATATACTTCATCTTCATATCGGCTGATCTCATTGTACTTATACAGAGTCCTGCCGGCAGGAAATATCCTGCACACGCTCTCCACCTCCGGATAGTCTTCCTTCACCTGGTGAGCAAACGGGATCTGTGCCACCGCCCACACAAACGCATCATCGGTCTCCTTGATGTCGGAAACAACGCGCACAATCCTGTCCTTATTGACATGAAACCGGTCGTAGCTGAGATCATCAAAGACATACAACAGGAGAAATAAACTGCTGACAATGCCTATTGTAAGGCCGGTGACGATGATCACGCTGTACCCCAGTTCTTTCCTGATTCTTCGTATGGCCACTCTGAATAAGTTCCGAAACATGGATGCTGATAGATTTGGGTGTATAATAAATTAACAATCTCAATCTTGGTGCCAGTATTGTTTAGTTATTGTTGATCAATCACTTAATCCTATTTCATCTTGTCTGACAGAAAGTTATATTGTCTAATATTCAGACACTTCATGTACATTAATGAACAAACGGGATTTTTCTTTAAAATTCCTATTTCTCATGAACAGGCCGGAGGATTATATAACACGGAAACCTACGATTACCACGTCGTCCACCTGTTCGTATGATTTCCCGTCCGGTCCGGGTCCTTTTTTCCAGTTTTCAAAGTAATCGTCGAGTATTCGTTTTTGTGCTACCATTGGTTGTACACAAGCCGAGAGGAGGAGGTTCTTAAAAGGTTTGTACTTGATTTTTTTGCCTTCCGGCCCGCCGAACTGGTCGGCATACCCGTCGGAGGTCATATAGAACTGGTCGCCCGGTTCATAACGGATGGTATGACTGGCGAAACTGTCCATGGTGGCATGGATAGCTACAGGCATACGGTCGGCCTTGATCTCGGTGAGGACGTTTTTCCGGATCATGTAAAGGGGATTGTTGGCCCCGGCAAAGGACAGGGTGTTCTTTTCCATGTCGAGGCAGCAGATGGAAATATCCATTCCGTCCTTCGTTTCGCTTTGTTCTCCTTTCTGTTTCAGTGCCACGACAATATTATCCCTGAGTTTGTTGAGGATCCTGCCGGGTTCAAGAAAGCCTTCCTTATCGACGATCTCATCGAGGAAGGAAATACCGAGCATGCTCATCAGGGCGCCCGGCACACCGTGACCGGTGCAGTCGGCGGCAACAACGATCATGCGCTTGTTCTCTCGCCGTGTCCAATAGAAATCGCCGCTTACAATATCCTTTGGCTTGAAAAGGATGAACGAATCGGCCAGGGTTTCCTGCAGCATCTTCTGTGAAGGTAATATGGCATCCTGTATTCGTTTGGCATAATGGATGCTGGCTGTTATATCCCTGTTTTTCATCTCAATCATTTCCTTCTGGAAAGTGATCTGCCGGTTGGCTGTTTCAAGGATAATATTCTTTTCCTCTATCACGGCTTTCTGTTTCCTTATCTCCATGGTTCTTTCATTCACCTTTGCTTCCAGTTCACGTTTTTCCCTGATAAGGTTCCGTTCCCTCAGCTTGATGTATGAAAAAATAAAGAACATAGCCGCCAGGATAGCCAGGAAGATGAACCACCATGTGCGGTAAAAGGGTGGTTTGATAATGAATGCATAGCGCATAGGTACAGGATTCCACAGGCCCGCCTCGTTACATGCGCTCACTTCGAACACATAGGTGCCCGGTGCCAGCCCCGAATATGTCACCTGTGTCTCTTTCCTGGGAGGTGACCAGATGGTATCGCGTTCGAGCAGCCTGTATCTGTACCTGAGTTTATCAGGGTTGCCCATGGAGATGGCCATAAAATCAAAGGTGACATGGTTCTCAGTGTAAGACAGTTTGAGGTTAACGGGTATTCCTGTCCACGGGCTGACGCTGTCTGCCCTTTCCTTCCAGTTGACATCCTCGTACGACAGCCGTATACCGGTGAGGAAGGGAGAGGGGACTGTGAGGTTCAGGTTCTCGAGGTTCCGGTCATAGCATGTCAGTCCTTTAACGGTGCCGAACCATACCCTTCCCGAGGTGTCGAGGCATAAGGCATTTACATTGTTTTCCTGGCCGATGAAACCGTCGGAGCGGTCATAATTACGTACCGAGATCACCCGCAGCGAGTCATCGAGGGTTAGGCGATCGAATCCTTTGTCCGTTGCAACGATGAGGGTGTTCCTGTCAGTGAAAAGGAGGGATGCAATGTTGTTGGAACCGATAAGACGGTCGTCGGCTACCTGACGGATACGCCGTTTCTCCGTGGTATGCGTATTGAGCATGTAGATGCCGCCGCCGAAAGTTCCGATCCAGATATTACCTGAGGGATCCTCGGCCAGGGTATGTATCCTTCGAAAATCCAGGCCTTCCTCTTCGTCATAGGAGGTCATGGATTGTGCGGTAAATTCCACCAGGCCATCCCAGGTACCGGCCCAGATATGCCCGGAGCGGTCTTCAATAACACAATAGACCAGGTTATTGGGCAACCGGAACTCATCATCCTCCTGGATACAGAAAAATCCTGTGCCGTTGTATTTACAGATGCCTGTATTGGTGCCGCACCAGATGTTTCCCTTGGAGTCGGCCAGGACAGCATTTACATGGTTATCCACCAGGCCGTTCATATTGGTAAGGTTGGCAAACCGTTTCCCGTCGTACCGGACGATTCCATGGTCATTGGTGGCGAGCCACAGGGTGCCGTCGGGGGCAAGCGACAGGCCATTGATTTTCAGATCGGGCAGTCCGTCCGATTCTCTATAACGGATTATAGACGGTAGCCCCGTCCGGAAACTCATCCTTGACAGCCCGCCGCCATAAGAGCTCAGCCAGAACGATCCATGCCTGTCCTGTACGATCCCCGACACAGCGTTAT
>JAXDBV010000307.1:0-4996 GCA_034678415.1 Bacteroidales bacterium | reverse complement strand
TGGTGTGGTGATCGTCGCCACACGGGTGGTGGGGTTGATCGATATGGTGAGCGAGCTGTTCCCCGAATAACTCCAGGTGAGCTGCGCATCCGCGTTATCTACATCGTTCACATAACCATCAAGGCCGATCGTTGTAAAGGTCCCGCCTTCAGTAATGGTCTGGCTGGGTATATCGCCTACCACCGGCGCATCATTCACTGCAGTAACTGTAAATGTTACCGGATCACTGTCGGTCGCTGATGAGGGATCGGTAGCGGTGAATGTAACCGTCTCACTTCCGTACCAGTCGGCATTTGGTGTGGTGATCGTCGCCACACGGGTGGTGGGGTTGATCGATACGGTGAGCGAGCTGTTCCCCGAATAGCTCCAGGTGAGCTGCGCATCCGCGTTATCCACATCGTTCACATAACCATCAAGGCTGATCGTCGTAAAGGTCCCGCCTTCGGCAATGGTCTGGTTTGGTATATCGCCGACCACCGGCGCATCATTTACCGCGGTCACCGTAAATGTTGCCGGATCGCTGTCGGTTGCCGACGACGGATCGGTAGCGGTGAAGTTAACCGTCTCACTCCCGTACCAGTCGGCATTCGGTGTGGTGATCGTCGCTATACGGGTGGTGGGGTTGATCGATATGGTGAGCGAGCTGTTTCCCGAATAGCTCCAGGTGAGCTGCGCATCCGTGTTATCCACATCACTCACATAACCGTCAAGGCTGATCGTTGTAAAGGTCCCGCCTTCAGCAATGGTCTGGCCGGGTATATCATCAACCACCGGCAGATCATTCACCGCGGTCACCGTAAATGTTACCGGATCGCTATCGGAAACTAACGACGGATCGGTAGCGGTGAATGTAACCATCTCACTTCCGTACCAGTCGGCATTCGGTGTGGTGATCGTCGCTACATGGGTGGCAGGGTTGATCGATACGGTGAGCGAACTGTTCCCCGAATAGCTCCAGGTGAGTTGAGCATCGGAGTTGTCTATATCGCTCACGTAGTTATCCAGACTAATGGCAGTGAAGGTACCTCCCTCGGCTATCGTTTGGTTAGGAATATCTAAAACAGCGGGCGGATCATTCACCGCAGTAACTGTAAATGTTGCAGGATCACTATCGGTCGCTGATGAGGGATCGGTAGCAGTGAATGTGACCGTCTCACTCCCGTACCAGTCGGTATTCGGCGTGGTGATCGTTGCTACATGAGTGGTGGAATTGATCGATACGGTAAGCGAGCTGTTCCCCGAAAAGCTCCAGGTGAGCTGAGCATCCGTGTTATCCACATCATTCACATAGGTATCCAGGCTGATGGTCGAAAATGCATCTCCTTCATCGATCGTTTGTCCCGGTATGTCGCTTATAACCGGGGCATCATTCACCGGTGTGACCGTGAATGTCACCGGATCACTGTCGGCTGCTGACAAGGGATCAGTGGCTGTGAAGGTGATCGTCTCACTCCCGTACCAGTCCTCGTCCGGTGTGCTGATGGCTGCAATGTGCGTGGTGGAATTGATGGATACGGTGAGTGAACTGTTCCCAGAAAAACTCCAGGTAAGCTGGTTATCAGTGTTATCCACATCATTCACAAAGTCGTCCAGATCGATATTTGTGAATGAACTTCCTTCAGTCACCATTTGGTCCGGGATATCACTTACAACGGGGGCGTCATTCACTGCAGTAACATTGAAGGTAGCTGCATCGCTGGCTGTGGCTGATGACTCATCCCGTGCTGTGAATGTGATCGCTTCACTGCCGTTCCAGTCCTGGTTCACAACTCCAACGGATGCAACCCGATCGACGATAGATACCGTCAGGTTGGTAGGAGTGGATGCCGTCCATACGATATCGGCATCGGATGTTTCAATATCCGACACATAGGTATCAAGGTTGATCGTTGCAAAGCTGCCTCCTTCGGTGATGGTCTGGTTGGGTATATTACCGATCACCGGCAGGTCATTAACGGCTGTCACAGTAAATGTTACAGGATCACTGTCTGTCGCCAGCGAGGGATCAGTGGCCGTGAAGGTGATGGTCTCGGCACCATGCCAGTCTGTGTTCGGGGTGGTAATCGTCGCTACATGTGTGGTGGCATTGATGGAAACATTGAGTGAGGTGTTCCCCGTATAGCTCCATGATATCTCTGCGTCCGTATTATCCACGTCACTGACAAAGTTATCCAGGCTTATGGCCGTAAAGGTACCACCTTCGGCGATGGTCTGGTTTGGAATATTGCTCACCTCCGGAGCATCATTCACAGCACTAACATCAACCGTTATCGTCACTGCCGGGTCGGCAGATGCTGCAAGTCCATCCCATGCTTTCACCGAACACACTCCTGTCACCCCGTGGACATTCAATCCCGGTGTCCACACCATACTCTCTCCCTGGCCAATGGTCGTTACTCCCGGTGTTACAGGTGATCCACCCTTGGTCAGTATCCCTGAACTCACTGCTTCTATCCTGAAAGATAACGGGTCGCCGTCAATATCTGTCTCGTCGGCTGCCGCTATTAAAGCTGCATAACCGATGGTGAAGTCGGTATCTTCCAATCCTCCGCTTAAGGTACTGATGCTTGTTAATTGAGGTATATCATTGACGGCATTCACCGTGATTGTTGCCGTTACTGCATCGCCACCCAATCCGGCATCGGTATTACTAACACTGGCGGTCACATCGAAACTGCCATTGACCGCACTGTTCGGAGATGGCGTAAACTTCAGTCCTGCAGTACCTTGTGCACTGGTGATAAATGTGTTGTTGACTATCTGTGTTGTGCCATTATTCAGAAATAAGGTGCCGTTCTGGATATTGGTAATCTTGAAATGTGTGATTTCAGGGCCATCCACCACACTGCGTGAAATCACCAGCCCGGATGTCGTTTGGGTATCTTCATTGGTAGTAGCCGGTGTAACGGTAGGGGTATCGGCAACCGGATCGATGGTTATGGTGAAGGTTTGTTCATCCGTGGTTAATGCCAGGCTACCGGCGGTGGCATCGTCAGTCAGGGTAACCGTTACCGTTGCTGTTCCGTGAACATTCGCTGCTGGTGTATATGCCAGGTTTCCTGATATAGCATCCACTGCCGGAGCGACACTGAACAACGATGGATTATTATTGCTTACGTTAAAGGTGAGTGTTTGTGTCAGCTCCGGGTCACCGTCGTCAATGCCCTGTGCCCATGCATTCACGTTCTGTCCTCCCGCATCCTCATCCACTGTCTGGTTTGCCCCGGCCGTGAATAGGGGCATATCGTTCACCGCTGTGACCGTAATAGTTACCGTCGCCTGGTCACAGTCATTGTTCACATCGCATACCTGATAGGTAAATATGTCGGACCCGTTAACGTCGTCGCCGGGAGTATAGGTATACGTTCCATCGGTATTCATGACAACCGTTCCATTCAATGCCCCTCCGTTCGCTCCCATAAGACTCCAGACATTACCGCCATCAATGCTCGGGGTATCGTTTACTGAGACGTCACCATTGACCGGCGTATCTTCAGCCGTCGAGTTCACGTCATCTGACGCCACAGGAACCGTCTGCGAAAATGCAAACGGGTTATTAAATATCCCGTAACACAGGATGAGCAGTATACACCGTTTCATTATATTTAAAGATATGGGGGTTTTTATGTTCTTTCTGACTACTTATTCATGCGGCTCTCCCTTCGAATCCAGCTTCAAAAAGCCGGTTATATTACCATCGTTGAAATCATTATTAAACAAAATAACATACCCTGAGGTTGGCAACGCTTTTACCGATACTGCATATTGCGGGTTACTTCCTCCAAATTCCCGATTAAATAATAGGCTCCCTTGTTCATTGATACCCATGAACAGGATATTATTATCGGCATAGTTCCTGTGCGTTCCTGCAAAAATCAATTTCCCGTCGTGGTAGAGGAATGACTGAGCCGTTGTGTAGGTATCAATCTCATAGTCTCTCACAAATAACGGATCACCCCAGATGTCGGCACCCAGCTTGATGACCGATATTTTGCCGGATGAACCCTGGCTTATGTTGGCTGCAATAATGAATCCTGAACTGAGCACTTCCAGACCACAGCCCATATCATCCGATGTACCACCCAGTATTCTGTTCACAGGTCCTTTCCCTGATGCATTTGTTTTGACAAGGAATATATTATAGCCGCTCTGGCCGGCATACGACTGATGTGTGCTTCCGAGAAGAAGAAGACTGCCGTCGGCTTGCTCTTCCACATCTATGGCATAATCATCCACCAGGTAACCGAATGATTCGGTCCATATACTGTCGCCGTTGGCATTAAACTTCCATAACAACACATCCCTGGAGGAGGACAAACCCGATGTGGTACTGCCGGCAATGACAAAACCTCCGTCGTGGGTTTCCTCGATATCGTAGCCTACCTGGTCGCCCGGAACATCATAGGTCTTCTCCCATTGGACAGAACCTGAAGGGCTTACCCGGACAACGATGATATCACTGTGTTCATTCCCTAAATTATCGGTATCCCTGATAAAACCCGTGATGATGACAGATCCATCATTACCCGCAGTCCTTATGACCAGGGCACAATCATCAAAATCATCCCCCCTTCTGACGGACCACAGCACCTTGCCGGTCTCCGAGATGCTGACAACGGCAAAATCACCCGTTGGTGCGGGCAGGTGCAGATCTGAAGTAGTGACCGACCTGCCGGCAATGATGTAAGCGCCATCTACAGGTATAATATCCTTCCCCTCATACATGACTGTCTGATCAAGGAAAAAGATATCGTCATTGGTTTCGGCAGGAGCAAGATAATCGGAATTGCAGGCCTGCACCATCAACGACAAAACAAACACTATACAGCCCTGTGACTTCATCCCGGTATAAATAAAATAGAGAAAAACCTACTTTTTCTGAGTTATCCTGTTAAAATACAACGAATAGCCGATACTTATCCCTGCCTTACTCATGCTAAAATTACGTCCGGAATACAAGTAATTCCATAACAGGTCATTATCCGGTATATCCGTG
>JAXDBV010000306.1:0-15816 GCA_034678415.1 Bacteroidales bacterium | reverse complement strand
ATGACGGGATGCCCGGGATCTTTCTTTTTTGGTCTTTTTTTGGCAGGTTTAAGGTTATCCGCTGGTTCGGCAACCGATTCGCTCACCGGCTCCCCTTCGGCCGGTGAAAGGGTTTGTGGCGTTTCTTCTGTCCCGGATGGAGATGCCGGTACCGGATCATCCGTCACTCCTTCCACCACTCCGGGCACCTCCATGGATTGGCTGATTTCTCCGGTCTGTTGTTCCGCGGCCGGCCCGTCCGATGAATCCAGTTCCGTATTCTGTTTTTTACCCGTAGTTTCGGAAGCATCATCACGGATGTTTCCTACCTGTTCATCATGAACAGCATTTTTAGGATCATGTATTTCCATGTAAATCCCACATTAGTTCCCATGTCGACACGCGCCAACGGCGTATCGGTTGATGTCAGAACTACGAAAATATACATTTCACCGATAATCCTCAAAGTTTTTTTGCAGAAATGAAAGAAGCCATCCATGGATGATCCATGATGGCTTCATGAATTCAGTCACCAACACGCTCAGACTATATCAATCCGTCGCGGTGGTTTGGTGATATTCTCGTCTTTCTTCGGCAGATGAACGGTCAGTATCCCATTTTCATATTCAGCGCGTACGCCATCCGTGTTCACCGTTTCAGGAATGCGAAAGTTCTTGCAGAAATCCCCGTAACGGAATTCCCTGCGCGAATACTCCTGGTCGATCGTCTCATCATTTTTCCTCTCAGCGGAAATCTTCAGTATGTTTTTTTCTGTCTCCACTTTCAGTTCCGACTTATCATAGCCGGGAGCAGCAAGGTGTATGGTCCATTGAGTATCCGACTCACTGATGTTCGCTGAAGGGTTATCAACGGGTAAATAATCATCCTCGAAACCGGGAAGATGGTGGAACCGGCCGCAATATTTCAGGGTGTTTCCCGGATAAAACGATACCGGTACATGGTTGTGAAATCTTACTATGGTCATAATATTTAAATTTATAAATTAAACAATTTGTTTTCTTTTCCGGGTCAAATCCTGTTCCAATCCCGATATTTCAAGTTTTGTATCACAATACGTTATATTTAATGCCATTATGGCAGTTTCTATTGGTCATGCATGCCAGATTGACACGTCCAGTTAATATGATTGATTTGCCGGGCATGAACATTAGTTCTATTTTTGCATAAAATCATGAATATGCGGATAGATATCCTTACGGTGGTTCCGGGAATTTTTGAAGGTCCCCTGAACCAGTCAATCATACAAAGGGCACAGGAGAAAGGGCATGCAGAGATCCACATTCATAATTTAAGGGATTATGCCACAGGCAGTTATCATGCTGTTGACGATTATGCTTTTGGTGGCGGTGCAGGTATGGTTCTTCTTATTGAACCCATTGTTCGGTGTATTGAGAAGCTGAAGTCTGAAAGAACGTATGATGAGATTATTTATACAGCTCCTGACGGCAGAAGATTTGATCAGTCTATGGCGAACCGGTTATCGATGGTGGCCAGCCTGATGATCCTATGCGGCCATTACAAGGGTGTTGACCAGCGGGTAAGGGATCATTTCATCACCATGGAGCTGTCGATCGGCGACTATGTCTTATCGGGGGGGGAGATGGCTGCAGCAGTGGTCATTGACGCGGTAGTTAGGCTGATACCCGGTGTGATTTCGGATGAGACATCGGCGTTGACCGATTCATACCAGGACAACCTGCTGGCTCCACCGGTTTACACCCGGCCGGCCAGCTTCCGGGGCATTACTGTGCCGGATATCCTGTTGTCTGGCAACCAGAAGGAGATTGACAACTGGCGCCTTGAACAATCGCTGGAACGCACCAGGAGGTTACGTCCCGATCTTCTGGAGAGGGAGTAGGTTTGACCATTGCCGGTAACAAACAATCCTTCTGTAATCAGCAGGGAAAGAATACAGGTATTACAGATTTAAGGCAGTACTGATGCGGTATCTTCGCAGGGATAATGATCTGGTGCGAGAATGCCACTTTATCCCGGTTCAGAAATTGTACCTGTTATCGTTGGTCAGTTTGTCGGCGATACGGCGTCGTGCCTCCTTGATGTTGACAGGCTGAGGTTCCGTCAATACCGACAGGGCATTCAGCAGTGCGTCGTAGTCTTCTCCTATGGCAAAGGAATGGATCGCATCCCTGCCGGCTCTGCCGATGAGGCAGGCCGACTCGTACAGGAATACGTCAAGGATATCCCTGTATACCTTTACAGCTTCCGCACCCCTGATCTGTTCTAGTTTCTGCACCCTTAGCAGCACCGACTCGGCGGCATACACCTGCATAATCATGTCGGAGATATTATTCAGTATTTCCTGTTCGCTGGGGAGGTTCCTGTCGAAATATTTCGATACGGCGGCAACAAGCATGAGCACCGTCTTTTTGAAATTCTCCACGCAGAAACTGCAGGATTCATAATAGTTCTCTGCTACGTGCCGGTTTTTGCTGAGTTTTCTGACAGTCGCCAGCACTTCTTCTGCCGGCCCGAACAGGTCGAATTCTCCCTTTTTTGCTTTTTTGATGGTAAGGTCAACGACGAGCATCCGGTTGATTTCGTTCGTTCCTTCGAAGATGCGGTTGATTCTTGAGTCGCGGTAGGCCCTTTCTACGGGGGTTTCAGCGGAATAGCCCATGCCTCCGAAGATCTGTACGGCTTCATCGACGACATAATCCAGGGCTTCCGAACCAAACACCTTCAGAAATGCTGCCTCGATGGAGTACTGCGCAATACCTTCGATCGTGGCTTTTTCCTTGGGTTGCCCGACTGCTATTCTTTCAGATATGGCATCATCGATATTCTTACTTACCCGGTAAACTGATGATTCGGTTGCGAAATGCCGTATCACCTGTTCGGCCAGCTTGAATTTTATGGCCCCAAAGGAAGCGATTTTTGAACCGAATTGTTTCCGTTCATTTGCGTAGGCTACCGATTCGCTGATGGCTTTCCTGGATGAGCCCAACACATTAGCTCCCAGCTTGATACGACCCATATGCAGGATATTGAGGGCAATACGGTATCCTTCTCCCCTTCCGCCGATGAGGTTTTCCGCCGGCACCTTCACATCATTGAAGAAGAGCTGAACGGTGGATGATCCCTTGATCCCCATTTTTTTCTCCTCAGGATTACGCACTACCCCTTCCCATTTTGACTCGACGAGAAAGGCGCTAAGGCAGCGGTCATTATCAATCTTGGCAAAGACAGTGAAGATATCGGCGAATCCCCCGTTTGTGATCCACATTTTCTGACCGTTCAATATATAATATTTTCCATCGGGAGAGAGAGTAGCCATTGTTTTTCCTGCATTCGCATCCGATCCTGCGCCGGGTTCGGTAAGGCAGTATGCAGAAGTATACTCACCGGTACCCAGTTTGGGAATATATTTCCTTTTCAGTTCCTCGCTGCCGTAATACAACAGGGGGCAGGTGCCGATGCCTGTATGGGCGGAGTAAGCTACTGCGAAGGAATAGCCGGCTCCCAGCACTTCCGAGGCAAGCATGGTGGTAATAAAACTCTGTCCGAACCCCTCATATTCTTCAGGGATGGCAATACCAAGCAGCCCCAGTTGTCCTGCTTTTTTCAGGAGGGCAGGCATAAGCCCCGGCTCCTGCTGTTCGACACGGTCGATAACAGGGAATACTTCGGTGTCAAGGAAATCCTGGCATGTTTGTGCAATCATACGCTGTTCCTCCGAAAATTCCTCGGGGATGAAGACATCGTCGGGGTGTATTTGCCTGACAAGGAATTCACCGCTTTTCAGTGCTTTTTTCTGTTCCATGATTACAGTATTACGTTACAGGTTCAATGCCATGGCCACCAATTCGGCCAAGTCATAGTTTTTAATGGTTTCTTCCCGGTTTTTATATTTTATACCGTCGGTCATCATGACCATGCAGTAGGGGCATGCGGTGGCAATGATACGGGCGCCGGTGTCCATAGCTTCCTCTGTTCGCTCGATAAAGATTTCCTTTTCGCCCTTCTCCGCTTCTTTGAACATTTGTCCGCCACCGGCGCCGCAGCAGAGGGCAAAGCTCCTGTTGCGTCTCATCTCGGTGAGGCGACACGGAAGCGCCTGCAGCACTTCGCGCGGTGCATGGTATTCGCCGTTGGCTCGTCCCAGATAACATGGATCATGGTAGGTAACCGTTTCATCGCGGAACCGGTCGCTCTTCAATTTCAGTTTGCCTGAGATAATCTGATGCCGGAGAAACTGTGAATGGTGGGTCACCTCGTAGCATCCTCCGAAGTCGGGATATTCATTTTTGAAGCAGTTATATGCGTGAGGGTCGCAGGTAAGAATTTTTTTCACGCCATACTTACTGAACAGCCCGATATTTCTGAGGGCCTGCATCTGGAACAACATTTCATTACCGGCCCTCCTTGCCACATCACCGCTGGATGTTTCCTCCGTCCCGAGCACGGCATAATCCACATGAAGGAAGGCAAGGATTTTCACGAAGGTACGTGTCACATTTTTGTAGCGGTCGTCATAGGCTCCGGCGCTACCTACCCAGAAGAGGTATTCGGGCTGTAAACCCCCAGCCATTCTATCGGCCATAACCGGCACCTCTATTCTTATTGTGTTCCCGTTCATGAGGTTATCTTATTTCAACCATTGATATAGAGATCCGCGGCCCATAACATCCTGTCTTCCCGGGAGAACTGCCATGGGGCCCCGTTATTTTCTATGTTGGAAAAGACCGCATTCAGGGCTGCAGGCCCCCTGGCTTCTTCCATCACCAGGTATCTCCTCATATCAACGATCAGTGTCGGGTGGTTGATATTGACAGGACATTCCGTAGCACAGGCGTTACAGGTTGTACAAGCCCATAGCTCTTCTTCCGATACAAAATCCCGTATGAGGGAACGACCATCGTCATACTCTTTGCCACGTGCCACCAGCCCCGGTCCTTTTTCCTTCATCCTGGCCCTTACATCCATGATGATCTTACGCGGAGAAAGCTTTTTGCCGGTAATATTTGCAGGGCACACTGAAGTACATCTCCCACATTCGGTACATGAGAGCGCGTCCAGGTAGTTTTTCCAGGTAATATCTTCGACATCCTTTACCCCGAACCTGGAGAGGGTAGCCTCCTGTTGCGGTGGTATGGCGGAAGAGGACGGGTCCAGCATTGTTCTTATCTCATCTGTAATATGGGGCATATTGGGAATCTTACCCATGGGATCAAGCCGTGAGAGAAAGACATTGGGAATCGACATGAATACATGGAAGTGCTTTGAATAAGGAAGGTAATTGGCAAAAAAGAATATCAGGAGGATATGGCTCCACCAGCAGGCTTCATGGAGAGCATGGGCGACGTTTAGTGGAACGGAAGGGAGGTGGCGGGCCAGCCAGTCGCTGACTGGAAAACACCCTTTTGTTTCCATCCCTGCCATTTCGGATGAGACGATATAAAACATATTCATTCCTGCCAGGCTTATCATCAGGAGGAGTATGAGGATAAGAGATACACCGGCATCCAGATGGGATATATGTTTCATTTCGATTCCGCTGAAGCGCTGGATATTGAAGAAGAGTCGCCTGGCCAGGAACACGAGGATGGAAACAGTGACGAGAACGGCAAAGATATCGGCGGCAGCTGTGATGATGTTGTATACAGGTCCGAGGAATACCAGTGTGCGATGGGCCCCCGATACTCCGTCGATCACCATTTCGATGCTTCCGACAAGGATGACGCAGAAGCCCCAGAACACGAGTGCATGGAACAGGCCGATGACCGGGCGGCGGAATATTTTTGTCTGGCCGAAAGCCACCCTCAGCATGATGCGAAAGCGTTGCCCCAGCCGGCCGACAGGGAAGGCAGGCCTGGTGCACCTGAAATATGCAATGAATCTTGAAACCGTGAAGAAAAATATCACGATGGTAATCAGCAGGGCAGACGAAAAAATGACCTGTTTCAACATTTCATTAATAAATAAAATCCCGTTGATACATTGGTTACATAGCCGTGTAAAAAGAGGACCATCTGTCTCAGGTGCCGGCTTTTAGTTCTTTTACACTTTCAATAAGTTTTGGCAGCACCTGAAAAGCATCGCCCACAATGCCATAGTCGGCAGCTTCAAAGATAGGTGCATCGGGATCCTTATTGATAGCCACGATATATTTTGACGATGACACACCGGCCAGGTGCTGTATAGCGCCCGATATACCGACGGCGATATACAGTTCGGGGGCGATCACCTTGCCGGTTTGGCCCGTATGTTCTTCATGGGGCCGCCATCCCTCGTCGGACACTGGTCGTGAGCAGGCGGTAGCCGCACCGAGGAGGGAGGCCAGTTCCTCGATGGGCCCCCAGTTTTCGGGGCCTTTCAGTCCTCTTCCACCGGAAACAACAATATCCGCGTCGGTCAGGATAACCTTACCGGTTTGTTTTTCAACCTGTTGCACACGGGTGACGAAGAGTGTTTCATCCACCACCGGATCAAATGTTTCGATCAGGGGAGATGCAGAGACCTCGTGTACACCAAAGGAATTGGGCATAAGGGTGATGATCTTTCTCGCTGTCTTTATCCGGACCCTGGCAAATGCATTGCCGTTAAATATTCGCTTAACAACCACGAAAGGATCGGTGGAGAGCGGCGTTTTGATCACACCGGCTGCCAGGCCTGCTTTAAGGCGTGCGGAGAGACGCGGAGCGATTGCCTTCCCTAGGTTATTATGGGAAAAGATAATGACAGAGGCATTGATCTTTTCCGTCACCTGGGCCAGAATGGAGGTATACACCCGGTTGTCAACGGATGTATATTTTTCTCCGGGGACGGTGATAATAGTGTGTGCGCCATAGCGGCTTATTTCACCGAGGGCGGTATCCTGCGTATTGCCTATTGAGAGCACGGCCAGTGAAACACCGGTAAGTTCAGCTATTTTACGACCATAGGAGATTGTCTCAGCGGCGGATTTTCTGAAAATTCCATCCCTGTTCTCAGCAAATACAAGTACTGACATCATGAATAGTTTTAATCGGTGGTGGTGTTTAAATAACTTTAGCCTCGTTATGGAGAAGGTCAACCAGTTCCTTCACATTGTCGGGGTCTATTTTCCTGCAGGCAGCTTTCTGCGGCGGCATCTCAAAGCTCTCATATTCGGTCAATGGTTCAACCTGCACGGGGTCAACGATGCGAAGAGGCTTTTGTTTCGACATCATGATACCTCTCATGGACGGTATCCTGGGTTCCCTGGCAATACCTTTCTGCACGATGAGCACCACAGGTGGCTGTACCGAAATGATTTCCCTGCCGCCATCGATATCGCGGTGTACCATAATCCTTTCATTCTCAACCGAGCAATAGGAAACAGCCGACACGGAGGTATAGTCCAACAGTTCCGAGAGCATGCCTCCCACGGCGGAGTTGTTGTAGTCGCTGGTTTCAACGCCGCATAAGATGATGTCGAAAGATTCATTTCTGAAAAGGGAGGCGAGCTGGAAAGCGATCTGGAAGGCATCCTTTGCCTCAGCATTGACACGTATGGCATCGTCGGCACCGATAGCCAGGGCTTTTCTTATGGTTGGATCGCCGGCGGTTGTTCCCACATGCACCACCGTCACTTTCTGCACACCGCTCCCGGATTGTTCCCTGATTTCCAGGGCACGGGTGAGAGCCAGTTCATCCCAGGGATTGATAATCCACTGTACCCCGGTGGTATCGAACCGCGTGAGATTATCGGCAAACCGTATCCTGGTGGTAGTGTCAGGGACGTTGCCTATGCATACTGCAATGTTCATGGTTCCGCAAATTATAAATTTGTAACAGTCTTATTGGTACATTCAGTTTGCCAGGTATGGTATACCCCGGCTCATTGTCCACAGATCTCTTTTCAGCAATGTCCGGCTTTCATCCTGTTAGTCTGCAGGTCAACGTATAATAATGTGCCTGAGACACACACAGGGATTCCGAACGGGACAATGAGGGACAAATATATAAAAATCCCGCAAAAACCACCACTCATCACATATAGTCTTGATTTCTAATAAATTAAAAAAGCCTTACCGGATCTGGTAAGGCTTTTCAGAGGATTTTATCAAGCCTGGGCGGTAGGTCCGCCGAAATTCATGGGTATAATGGGGACGGAACCTGTGACGTCTTTAATAGGCCCGTGTACCGCTTCGTACTTGGAGATGTTCTCACCGAGGGCTATGATAAGCCGTTTGGCATGTTCCGGTGTCAGGATCACTCTGGATTTCACCTGCGCTTTTGGTACGCCAGGCATAACCCTCACGAAATCAAGTACAAATTCAGTGGAAGAGTGGGTAATAATGGCTAGATTGGAATACACTCCCTGACCGATTTCATCATTCAGTTCAATCTGGATCTGGTTTTTCGTCTTTTTCTCATCCATAATTGCACGATTTTATTCCTCGGCTTCAAATATTTCCTCTTCGGCTTCCACTTCTTTTCCGTTCTTAGAAGCCATCAGTGATTCGTATTCTTCCTGTGAACCGACGACCAGTTTGCTGTATTCGCGCAGCCCGGTACCAGCGGGAATGAGATGACCGACAATCACGTTTTCCTTCAGGCCTTCCAGGTAATCCACTTTACCAAAGATGGCTGCTTCGTTCAGCACTTTGGTGGTTTCCTGGAATGAAGCAGCCGACATGAAGCTGTTGGTTTGGAGGGCGGCCCTGGTGATTCCCTGGAGCACCTGGCTTGATGTGGCGGGTACCGCATCGCGGGCCTGAACCAGTTTCAGATCCTTGCGTTTCAGCACCGAGTTTTCGTCGCGCAGCTTCCTTGAAGAAGTGATCTGACCGGGTTTGACACTCGTGGAATCTCCCGGATCAACCACCACTTTCTTGTCGTAGATCCAATCGTTCTCGTCCATGAATTCCCATTTATCGACCACCTGTTTTTCGAGGAATTTTGTGTCGCCGGGATCATCAATCTCGACTTTTCTCATCATTTGACGGACGATAATTTCGAAGTGCTTATCGTTGATCTTCACGCCCTGCATCCGGTACACTTCCTGCACTTCATTCACAATATACTCCTGGACAGCAGTAGGTCCCTTGATTGAAAGGATGTCAGAGGGTGTGATAGCACCGTCGGACAGCGGGGTTCCGGCTTTCACATAATCGTTTTCCTGGACAAGGATCTGTTTTGAGAGGGGTACCATATATTTTTTCACTTCTCCCGCCCTGGATTTGATGATGATTTCGCGATTTCCGCGTTTTATTTTCCCGAAGGTGACTTCTCCGTCGATTTCAGATACCACGGCCGGGTTCGAAGGATTCCTGGCTTCAAATAATTCGGTAACCCTGGGCAGGCCGCCGGTTATATCACCCGATTTGCCGAGTGCCCTGGGAATTTTTGCCAGGATCTCGCCTTGCTTCACCGTCTCTCCCTCGTTAACAATGATATGCGATCCGACGGGCAGGTTATAGGATCTGAGCACCTGGTTTTTCTTATCCTGCACCTTGATCAACGGGTTCTTGGTCTTATCACGGGTTTCCACGATGACCTTTTCCTTGTAACCGGTTTGTTCATCGGATTCTTCGCGGTATGTAATCCCTTCGATCACACTTTCAAACGTAATTTTCCCGGTCACTTCAGATATGATAACAGCGTTGTAGGGATCCCATTCGCAAACCAGGTCTCCCTTTTTCACTTCATCGCCGTTCTTGAAGTACATTTTGGAGCCATAAGGAACCGCGTGGTTGGTAAGGGCAATCCTTGTGTTTTTATCAACGATCCGCAGTTCACCGAGCCTTCCGATCACAATATCGTATTTCTTCCCGACGGTTTTATCGTCGTAGTTCACCAGCCGTATTTCCTCAAATTCAAGAACACCGTCGTATTTAGACAAGACGCTTGATTCGGCGGTGATATTAGAAGCAGTACCGCCGACGTGGAAGGTACGGAGGGTGAGCTGTGTACCCGGTTCGCCGATCGACTGGGCGGCTATCACACCCACGGCTTCTCCTTTCTGTATCATCCTGCTGGTAGCCAGGTTCCTTCCGTAGCATTTGGCACACACACCCTTGCTCGACTCACAGGTCAGTACTGACCGTATTTCCACCTGCTCGATGGGTGAATCTTCGATGGTTTGTGCCACGGATTCAGTGATTTCATCACCCGCTTTGACGATAAGGTTTCCTGTCAGCGGGTGATAGATGTCGTGGACAGAAGTACGTCCAAGGATTCTCTCATACAATGACTCGACCACTTCCTCGTTGTTCTTAATAGCGGTGGCTACAAGCCCACGGAGTGTACCGCAGTCATCCTCCGTGATCACCACATCCTGTGACACATCGACAAGGCGTCGGGTGAGGTAACCGGCATCCGCTGTCTTCAGAGCGGTATCAGCCAGCCCTTTCCTGGCTCCGTGGGTGGAGATGAAATATTCCAGCACGGACAGCCCTTCCTTGAAGTTGGAGAGGATAGGGTTTTCAATGATTTCAGATGATGTAGCACCCGATTTCTGGGGTTTGGCCATCAGTCCTCTCATACCCGATAGCTGCCTGATCTGTTCCTTTGAGCCCCTGGCGCCTGAGTCCAGCATCATGAACACGGGGTTAAAACCATGGGTTGACGATGAGAGCTGCTTCATCAGGGTCTGTGTGAGCTTGGCATTGGTGTGGGTCCAGATATCAATGATCTGGTTATAGCGTTCATTATTGGTGATGAAGCCCATGTTATAGTTATTCAAGATCTCGTCCACCTGTGCATATCCCTCGCTGATCAGGTCCAGTTTTTCCTGCGGTACGATCACATCGTCGAGGTTGAATGACAACCCGCCCTTGAATGCGTAGTTAAAACCCAGGTCCTTAATATCGTCCAGGAACCTGGCGGTTTTGGCTGTTCCTGTCTGTTTCAGCACACGACCGATGATTTCACGGAGCGATCTTTTGGTCATCAGTTCATTCAGGAAGCCCACTTCTTTGGGTACCACCTCGTTAAACAAGATTCTCCCGACGGTGGTTTCGATAAGTTTTTTCACCGGTTTCCGGTCTTCGATATCATCCACTTTCACCTTAACGACAGCATGGAGGTCAGCTTTTCCCTGGTGGTAGGCAATGATAGCCTCTTCGGGGGAATAGAACACAAGACCTTCGCCTTTAACCACGTGGTTTTTAGTGCTTTTGGCTGCTTTGGTCATGTAATAGAGCCCCAGCACCATATCCTGTGAGGGGACGGTAATAGGAGCTCCGTTGGCGGGGTTCAGGATATTATGGGAAGCGAGCATGAGGAGCTGTGCTTCGAGTATAGCTGCATTGCCCAGGGGCAGGTGAACAGCCATCTGGTCACCGTCGAAGTCTGCGTTGAAGGCAGTACAAACGAGGGGGTGCAGCTGTATGGCTTTCCCCTCGATCAGTTTGGGCTGGAAAGCTTGTATGCCGAGCCTGTGCAGCGTGGGTGCACGGTTCAAAAGCACGGGGTGCCCTTTCAGGACATTTTCAAGGATATCCCATACCACAGGGTCTTTCCGGTCAACAATTTTCTTGGCTGATTTGACGGTCTTGACAATACCTCTTTCGATCAGTTTCCTGATGATAAAAGGTTTATATAGTTCAGCGGCCATATCCTTTGGAAGTCCGCACTCGTGAAGTTTAAGTTCAGGACCAACAACGATCACTGAACGTGCCGAATAATCGACACGTTTCCCGAGAAGGTTTTGACGGAACCGTCCCTGTTTTCCTTTCAGGCTGTCGCTCAGGGATTTGAGCGGACGGTTGGCATCGGTTTTAACAGCGTTAGCCTTACGGGAATTATCGAAGAGTGAGTCGACGGCCTCCTGAAGCATTCGTTTTTCATTTCTCAAGATCACTTCAGGAGCTTTGATTTCAATCAGTCGTTTAAGACGGTTATTCCGGATAATGACTCTCCGGTAGAGGTCGTTGAGGTCGGAGGTGGCAAAGCGTCCACCGTCGAGGGGCACCAGTGGCCGGAGTTCAGGAGGGATAACGGGAACCACCTTCACAATCATCCATTCGGGTTTGTTCACGCCTTTGGAGGCTCTGAACGCTTCCACCACCTGTAGCCGTTTGAGCGCTTCGTTCTTGCGTTGCTGTGATGTTTCGGTACTGGCTTTGTGTCGCAGTTCATAAGATAAGCTGTCGAGATCGAGTCTCTCGAGGAGCTTATAAACCGCTTCAGCGCCCATGCCGGCGATGAACTTATTGGGATCTGAATCATCAAGCAGCTGGTTCTCCTTGGGCAATGAATCCATGACCTCCACGAATTCCTCTTCAGAGAGGAAATCAAGGGTATTGACACCATCGGCAGCTTTTATACCCGGCTGGATCACCACATAACGCTCATAATAGATGATACTGTCGAGCTTTTTTGTGGGCAATCCCAGGAGATAACCGATCTTGTTTGGCAATGACCTGAAGTACCAGATATGAGCCACAGGTACCACGAGGTTAATATGCCCCATCCGTTCGCGGCGAACTTTTTTCTCAGTCACTTCAACGCCACAGCGGTCGCAAACAATACCTTTATATCTGATTCTCTTGTACTTACCACAATGGCACTCATAATCTTTAACCGGGCCGAATATTCGTTCACAGAACAATCCATCGCGTTCAGGTTTATATGTCCGGTAATTGATGGTCTCCGGTTTCAGCACTTCCCCGCTGGAGCGTTCCAGAATTTCTTCCGGGGATGCCAGCCCGATGGAAATTTTGGTAAACACACTCTTTACTTTCGTATCCTTTCTGAATGACATATTATTATAATATTATGTATTATCGACATAAAGAACCGGTTGAAATATTACAGAAGGTTGATACTCAGGCCCAGTCCACGTAATTCATGGATCAACACATTCATCGACTCGGGTATACCGGGGATGGGCATGGGTTCACCTTTCACTATTGATTCATAGGTACGGGCTCTGCCTATCACATCGTCCGATTTGACAGTGAGGATTTCCTGGAGTATGTTGGCAGCGCCAAACGCTTCGAGGGCCCACACTTCCATTTCTCCGAAGCGCTGTCCTCCAAACTGGGCTTTCCCTCCGAGAGGCTGTTGGGTGATGAGTGAGTAAGGTCCAATGGAACGGGCGTGCATCTTATCATCCACCATATGTCCCAGCTTGAGCATATAGATAACACCAACGGTAGCCGGCTGGTCAAATCGTTCGCCGGTGCCGCCGTCGTACAGGAATGTTTTACCCAGGGAAGGAACCCCTGCTTTCTCGGTCTGGTGTTTAATATCCTCGAGCTTTGCGCCGTCGAAGATGGGTGTTGCAAACCGTACGCCCAGCTTCTCCGCCGCCCAGCCGAGAACCGTTTCATAGATCTGTCCGAGGTTCATCCTTGAAGGCACACCGAGGGGGTTAAGAACAATATCGACAGGGGTTCCATCTTCGAGGAAGGGCATATCTTCCACTCTCACAATCTTGGATATGATCCCTTTATTCCCGTGGCGACCAGCCATCTTATCGCCCACCTTGACCTTCCTCTTCTGTGCAACATACACCTTGGCCAGCTGAATGATACCTGCCGGTAACTCATCACCGATGGCCAGGTTGTATTTCTTACGTTTGTACTCCCCCTCAATCTCTTTCTGTTTGAGCGTATAATTGTACAGGAGTTTCCGGATGGTTTCGTTTTTCGTCTTATCAGTGGTCCACTTATTGGGATTGATCATGGTAAAGTCGATATCCTGGAATATTTTCTGGGTGAATTTAGCACCCTTGGGTATCACTTCCTTATTATAGTAATCCTTAATACCCTGTGAAGTTTTCCCGTTCACCAGGATGAACAGTTTATCGATCAGTTTCGACCGCAGCTCGTTTGATTGTTTGATAAACTCATTTTCAATTTTATCAAGCAAGGGTTTCTCCGCGTTTTTCACCCTCTTGTCCTTTATCGAACGGGAGAACAGTTTTTTATCGATCACGACGCCTTCGAGGGATGGAGGGGCTTTGAGAGAAGCATCCTTTACATCGCCTGCTTTATCTCCGAATATGGCACGAAGGAGTTTTTCTTCCGGTGAGGGATCAGATTCGCCTTTCGGAGTGATCTTACCGATAAGGATATCGCCGGCCTTAACATTGGCTCCGATGCGGATCAATCCATTCTCGTCGAGGTTTTTAGTCGCGTCCTCGCTCACATTGGGGATGTCGGAGGTAAGGTCCTCGAGGCCTCGTTTGGTGTCGCGCACCTCAAGCAGATATTCATCGATATGTATTGAGGTAAATGAATCGTTACGCACGACATTTTCAGAGATAACGATTGCATCTTCAAAGTTATATCCTTTCCAAGGCATGAAGGCCACTTTCAGGTTGCGCCCGAGAGCCAGTTCTCCGTTCTTTGTACCGTATCCTTCCGAAAGGATCTGACCTTTTTTCACCTTCTGGCCTTTTACCACGGTGGGATTCTGGCTGATGCAGGTGTTCTGGTTTGTTTTCCTGAATTTCTGAAGGCGGTAGTGTTTTACCGGTTCGCTGAAGCTTACGAATTTCTCTTCGTCTGTTCTTGAGTACCGCACAACAATTTCATTGGCATCAACATATTCGACGATGCCGTCACCTTCAGCCACGATCAGTATCCTGGAGTCGCGTGCCACCCTGTCTTCAATACCGGTACCCACGAGGGGAGCTTCCGGGGACAGGAGTGGAACAGCCTGGCGCATCATGTTGGAACCCATGAGAGCCCTGTTGGCATCGTCGTGTTCAAGGAAGGGAATCAGCGAAGCGGCGATGGAAGCAATCTGGTTGGGTGCGACATCCATCAGATCGATCTTCTCAGGATCTTCCACGGGGAAGTCACCCTCAAACCGTGCCTTAATTTTCTGATTCACGAAGGTACCATCATCACCAATGGGGGCATTTGCCTGGGCGATGATCTTTTGTTCTTCTTCTTCCGCACTGAGAAACACCACTCCTTTGTTTGAAAGATCGACCTTTCCACTGCTTACCTTCCGGTAGGGTGTTTCGATAAAACCAAGGTAGTTGATTTTTGCATAGACGCACAGGGAGGAGATGAGTCCGATATTTGGTCCTTCAGGGGTTTCGATGGGGCACAGGCGGCCGTAATGGGTATAGTGCACGTCACGCACCTCAAAGCCGGCTCTTTCTCTTGACAGACCTCCGGGGCCAAGGGCTGACATACGGCGTTTGTGTGTCATCTCAGCCAGGGGATTGGTCTGATCCATGAACTGTGAGAGCTGGTTCGTACCGAAAAAGGAGTTGATAACCGACGAGAGGGTTTTGGAGTTGATAAGGTCTACCGGGGTAAACACTTCATTATCTCGCACATTCATGCGTTCACGGATGGTTCTTGCCATACGCGCCAATCCCACGCTGAACTGGTTGTATAATTGTTCACCCACCGTACGCACGCGCCTGTTGCTCAGGTGATCGATATCATCCACATCGGTACGTGAATTGATCAGCTGAATAAGGTACTTGATGATCTGGATAATATCTTCTTTTGTAAGAACTTTGATCTCTGCCGGTGTATTTAACCCGAGTTTCTTATTGATCCTGTACCTGCCGACATCACCGAGGTCATACCGCTTATCGGAGAAAAACAGTTTATCGATCACATCGCGGGCGGTTGCCTCATCGGGCGGCTCGGAGTTTCTCAGCTGCCGGTAGATATGCAGCACGGCCTCTTTCTCGGAATTACATGGATCTTTTTGAAGTGTATTATAGATAATGGCATAATCGGAGATATTCTGTGACTCCTTGTGCAGGAGGATCGTATCAGCGCTCGATTCAAGGATCAAATCCACATGATCGGGCTCGATGATGGTTTCCCTGTCGATGATGATCTCATTTCGTTCGATGGAGACCACCTCTCCGGTATCTTCATCCACGAAATCTTCCACCCATGTTTTGAG
>JAXDBV010000305.1:0-3256 GCA_034678415.1 Bacteroidales bacterium | reverse complement strand
ACATTGCCCTTCCCCTGATATTGTTGGGGAATATTTCTCCGATGATCACCCATGCAACAGCACCGATAGAAAAGGCAAAACAGGCTATATATACCAGGATAGACAACAGTATCCATGGTCCACGGGTGATGCCGAGGGCAAAGAGAAGGCCGCATGAGATAAGGGCGAGAGTTGCACCTCCGATCCCCAGCATCAATAAAGGTTTTCTGCCCCACCGGTCAACGGTGAATATAGCAAGCAAGGTAAAAAGAACGTTGATAATTCCGATGGTAACCTGTCCGCCCAGGGCTTCGCTCAGCAGGAATCCGGCTTTTTCAAGGATACGCGGGCCGTAATAAATAACCGCGTTAATGCCTGAAAACTGTGACAGCAGCGGAAGCAGGAGACCGATCAGGAGGGGCAGCCGGTAATCCCCGGTGAACAGAAGTTTGAAATCTCCTTTCTTCTCCCGGCTTACAGCTTGTATTTGTTCCATCTCCCATGCAGCCTTTTCAGTGTCGTTTATCCGGGTGAGGATGGCCATGGCTTTCATATCCTTTCCCCTGACAGCAAGCCATCGGGGTGATTCAGGAATGAGAAGGAGCAGGAGAAAGAACAGGGCAGCAGGGATGATGTACATCCCGAACATGGCTCTCCAGACCTCCTGGTTGACGATCCATGACAATAACCCGTTTTGAAAAATGATTTTCCCCGATAAATCCAGCAGGAGGGCATTTGAGAAGTATGCAGAGAGGATACCGATTGTAATACCCAACTGGTATAGTGCCACCAGGCTGCCTCGTTTTCCTGCCGGTGAAATTTCAGAGATATACATCGGGCAAAGAATGGAAGCAACACCTACTCCCATCCCTCCGATAAAACGGAACAGGATAAGTTCGTTCTTCTCACCGGAAAGAGCACATCCTACTCCCGATATAAAGAAAAATACGGAAGATAGGAGCATCACTTTTTTCCTTCCGGCACCGTCGCTCAGTTTGCCCGCAAAAGCTACTCCTGCAATACATCCCAGTATAGCAGAGCTGACGAACCATCCTTCCCAGAGAGGTCCCGTCGCGAACTGTTCCGTGACCAGGGAAAGGGTTCCTGAGATTACGGCTGTATCAAATCCAAAGAGAAACCCGCCAACAGCAGCAATAAAAGCAAGCCATCCAAGATAAATAGACCGTCTGATAACAGTGTAATTACTGACGGCCACCCCTTGATTCCTTAAACATATTACCAGTTTCCACCCTTGATTCGTATTCTTATCAGTATTATGAAACAACGGGGGGTAATGATACAAAAAAAATATATACGCTTTCAACAGGGATATGTAAATTCCGGTGAATGCAACCGTTGAATGCGCTGATCGTCGAATATGACGGGATTTTTCAGGTGGCATAATTCAATGGATAATGTGTTAATCACATATTTTTTATTGTACAACAAGAAATGGAGTGTGAGCCGGAGCCGGCTGGAAGAAGCGACCATTAACCGGAAGGCCGTATGTTATTTCATTTCCGGAATGATTTTATTTTCCGCGTAATAATTGAGCAAAAGGTCATCGGTTTCCTGATTGATTAACCGGCATGGAGTCGTGTTGGCTGTTTCTTAACAAGCACCGGCGAAATAGCAGGATCTGCGGCAACTGCTATACTGCTGTTGGTTGAATGTGCCGGTTTTACGGTTTATTTCCAAGATCCTGAAAATCTTAAGTATGATATACCCTGAGGCAGGTATTTACTGACTGTGGCCAGCAACCCCGGATCCGACGAGTTTGGTAGAATATATGTTATAGAACATATTGTGTTGTTGGTATGTCTAAACGATTAAGCATACATTTGTCAATATCTATGTTTTTTTAAAAAAAATTTTTATCTTCACTTTTTGTTACACCCAGCAAACTGATTTCGGTCTGAAATGATAAAAAAAAGAATAAAAAGAGTTTCACTGAAGGATATAGCAGAAAAGGTGGGTGTTTCCACCGCGCTTGTTTCGTATGTACTGAATGGACAGGAAAAAGAAAAGAGGGTGGGTGCCGAGGTGGTCCTGAAGATCCGGAAAGTGGCCAAGCAGATGAACTATGTGCCTAACCAGATTGCCCGCAGCCTGCGCAAGGGTGTTACTAAAACCATCGGGCTGGTGGTGGCCGATATTGCCAATCCCTTCTTCGGCGCAATGGCCAGGATCATCGAGGATGAAGCCAACCGGTTCGGGTATACCGTCGTATTTGGCAGCTCCGATGAAGACAGCAACAAATCCAACATCCTGGTTGATACACTGCTGAACCGTCAGGTGGACGGGTTTATTATCGTCCCCTCCGAGGGATGCAATGACTGCATCAGGAAACTGGTGAAAAACGAGATGCCGGTAGTGCTTGTCGACCGTTACTTCCCCGATATCATAACCAATTACGTGGTGCTGAACAACCGGGGAGCTTCCTTTGAGGCTGTCTCACATCTCATTGAAAAAGGGTTCCGACAGATCGGGATGATCGCGTACCGATCTACCATGATCCATATGCAGGAAAGGATCCGCGGGTATGAGGAGGCAATGCGGGCAAACGGACTGGAAAAAAATATCAGAATCAAATATGTCAGGTATGATAATGTGAACGTGGATACGGAAAAGGCTATCCGTGAAATGACCGCCAGGGGAGCCAAAATCGATGCCCTGTTTTTTGCCAACAATACCCTTTCCATCGCGGGTTTGTATTACATTAACAAGAACAATATTAAAATACCCGAAAGCCTCGGCCTTATTGCCTTTGATGAGAGTGAAGCGTTCGACTTCTTTTATTGCCCTCTGACCTATGTTAAACAACCCGTCGATGAAATGGGCAAAGAAGCGGTCAACGTCCTGGTGGAACAAATCAACGGATCAAAAAAGATTGCCCATATTGAACTGATGCATCAGCTGGTGAAAAGACAATCCTGCAGATAGGTCTTTTTTTTTTATGGAATTTAATCGATTAAATATCTATAAATGAATACTATGAAAAATAATTTAATTGGACAACTACCCAAAGTGGGTATCCGTCCCGTAATTGATGGAAGGGAAAAAGGGATCCGTGAATCCTTAGAAAACCAGACCATGAACATGGCACGATCGGCGGCACGCCTGATCGAAACGCACCTGCGGTTCCCCTCGGGGGAGAAAGTGGAATGCGTGATATCGGAAACAACAATTGGTGGAGTGGCAGATGCGGCACGGTGCGCCGATCAGTTTGCCAGGGCAGGTGTTGGAGTATCGCTTACCGTCACCCCATGCTGGTGTT
>JAXDBV010000304.1:0-11272 GCA_034678415.1 Bacteroidales bacterium | reverse complement strand
ATATGTAGGGGGTTCTTTCTGAAAAAGCTTGTTTTGAAAGCCAAATTACTGATCTCTAATAGCAATACTGTCCAAGAAAAATTATCTTGGACAGCAGTGAATTAATTACATAAATAATCCGCTTTTTTCACGGGTGCCTGTTTCCTGTTGACACAGGCCGGTAGGCATGAATGTGGCCCGCACGACGGGTCGGGAGGTGCGAAATGGCGCACTGCATAGCACAAATTTATGCCGGTTTTTCTCCCTTTTCCCGGTATCACGGGCAACCATTCGGTTCATTCCTGCATCTTATTAGGGCAAAGAAGGTGAAGAACCTGCTGATGACCTGTTGAAGAGGAGGTTGCGATGAAGAAGATTATTGTTTTAGCATTTATATGTTCCTTGTTTCTGACCGGTTGTGAAAAGGAAAATCTTAGCGGTGAAGCCATGCTGGCTCTGCGGCTGGAGGGCACATGGGTAGAGACCACCATGAATACCGACACCGTTAAGTTCCATCCCTGGCCTGATACAAAAGTGCTTGAGGTACGAAGAAGGATGGAAACCGCTTATGCCTCCTATGACCGGAAAATGGTTTCAGATCTATATGAATACTGGCTCAACACCGACAGCATCACCCTGCGAAACATGCTCTCGGACAGGAGGGATACGCATACCTGGTTTTTCCGTTTGAACAGTACCTTTGATAAGTTTGAGGCAGGTGATTTTATCAACAGCACGGAGGCGGCATCACAAAGGTTAATTTTCAGAAAAGTGAAATAATCCCTTATCCTTTTCCCTTGGGAGAGTTGTCAATTGTTTGTCAGCGGTTGAAGCTCGTCAGGCTACCCATCCGCTTCGTGTGATGATCCACCATGTGATGAGTGAGACCGTGCCGCAGAGCGTCGACCCCCAGGCAAGGTCGATGACAGTGATGACCCGGGGCCACCCTTTCATCGTAGCCTGGTTGGTAAGATCATAGGTGGCGTAGGTTACCAGTCCGAAGAACAGGCCGGCCAGAAGGGCGTATCTCCAGCTCTGCTTTTCAACGGCAGGGTGTATGACGAAGAACACCAGTCCGGCCATGAAGAGCAGGTAAAAAAGGCCGGCCACCCACCAGTCGGGCTTGCCGCGCATGAGAAAGCCCAGGTGCTTCCGGTACAGCCCGGGAGAAATGAATCCAAGCCAGATGAGATCAATGACCAGGAAGGCGATAAACGCCACAGCGTAAATTTTCAGGAATGTAGCCATATGAGGTGAATGAACGTCAGAATGCCGCAACGAACCCCGCATTGATTTTGCCGTACGAGTTGCCGGAAAACCGATGCGTATATTCTGTAACAAACTTAACATTACGCCTGAGCATATACCCTGCATGCAGGGTGGCAGCGGTGTAATCGAGGTCAGACATGTCTGATTTTACCCAGTTTACCAGGCCGGTGAGATACCACTGGCTCATATCTCCTTTGGGTGAAACGATGATTTCCGCAAAACCGCCCCGGGTGATGACATCCTTGTGCTTCGATCCGTCCTGTTCAATAAACACATCTGAATCGGTGCGCCGGAGATACTGTATGTTCAGCATGATTTTGTCCTCGTAGTTGAACCGTACATCGGGGCCATACATGGTCATGCGGCTGGTGAAAAGGCCCAGCGTATCGGTCAGATCTTCCTTCCCGGAATACGCAAAAACACCCGCATCGATATACTGTCCCAGCGACTGCGACAGGCGTGCCATGAAGTTCTTATGTTTATCCTTATCGAATACATGGTTCCCGCCTGCCTCGCTCAGTCCGTTTCCATTGATCACCTGAGCCACGATGGTAGTGCCTGTCTCAAATCCTTTTTCCAGCACAATTCCTCTCTCATATTTCAGTGAGACGGAGGAGCTTCCCGGCGATACACCGTATATCATGTACGGTTCAAGGGTATACCTCAGCTCACCCTTGAACAGCGGATCGGAAGCCTGGAACTGTCCGATATAAAAGTTGATGCCTGACCCCAGCACGTCGCGCACCATCAGGAAGGCATCCTCAAGGCCGGCGATGGATCCTCTTTCATTCATCAGGAAATAGAAATAGTATGAAATTTTTTCGGAAAGTTCACCGCCCGACAGGATTTTCAGGACGAAAGGCATTCCGAAGTCGGTCTTTCCTTCATTGTTGAAATTATAAGAAGCGTTGCCATCCAGCCGTATTGCGACGGGTAATTCCCTGAACAGGGACAGTTTATCATCGCCGGTGGGGATGAAATGCCGTGGTGACTCATATTCAGTGAGCCTGAATCCATTGCCGGCAAACTCCTCTCCGAAGCCTTTCAGCCGTGGCATTGAGGGAGCATGACATACCTGGCAGCTGATCTGGTACTTGCGCGCAAAGGCGGGGATGGCCAGTCCTTGCTGCACCGGGATCAGGAACAACAGGGCAAGAACAAGGGAGGCAAGCCGGCTTGAATATTTATGGTTCATTGGGTCGTTTTTGTTGATTAAACCAGAATATCACGGTAAAATTTCCACGTCGGTGGAGTGTTCGTTCACAAGTTTCACTTCTGATTCTTCGGCCGGGACGTTGAGCAGGTCGGCCACCGGTTTGACCAGGAGCTGGTAGTTGAGCACCGCCCTGACCGTCATCTTTCCCGGTGCGGCATCATAGGGGATGCGGAAGGTGAAGGTCTCCACCCTGGTTTCCCGCGGGCCGATGCGGTAATCGACTCCCAGGCTGGCCGCGTTCCATTGCATGATGGTCATCCTTCCCTGGTCGTCGAAGTAGGGCATGCGGAAGATGCGGTTTCCAGGTGAGATGCCGTCACGCTGAACCCCTTTGAAGTCGGCGATTCCCAGGGGCAGGCCCATATCCTGATAAGCCAGGGATTCGTCCGAAATGGTATACTCCTCTCCTGCAAAGCCTTTCTTATCCACACCGAGGTGAAAGGTTTTTCCCGCTGCATCGGTAGCTTCCACCTGCAACCATGCGATACGGTCTTCAACCGAGCCGGTGGGAAACTTATGTCCTGTCTTCTGGTTGAACAGGGCAACGGTGAAAACGATGGTCTCGCCGGGCTCCGCCTCCCTCATGTCGGGCTGTATCCTGAGTTCAATAGTGCCTCTCACCTTTCCGGGATCGTGGGCGCCGTGGAACAGGTGAAGGCGCGCGTCATCATGCGTTTCTCCCATCAGGGCGTAACGGTAGGGTGCCTTAGGCATGTGACAGTCCTGGCACCTCACACCCTCGGCTGCATACGGCCCTTCCTTCCACTCCAGCTGGGTACTTTTCACCCATACATCGTACGGATTCTTCTCGTTATGACAAACAGCGCAAAACTCCGTGGTTCTGTAAAAATCAGACTGGATTATTTTATGGGCCGGGGATTCGATTCCGGGTTTTCGCGAGCTGTATTTGGTCATGCCCGGCTCAATGAGATAGCTGTAGTTGAACGGCGGATCGGTGGTGGATGACTGTATCAGGTGACACACCTCGCATGACACAGCCTCATTGGCCATGCTCTTCTCTGCGGGCCGCGGAGGAGGCAGCGAACCACCCATGTATGCAAGGGGGGTGTGACAGCCGTTGCAGCCATCGACAACATCCTTCAACTCAGGCCGGGCAACAGCATGCGCTACCGCCAGGTCAAAATACTCGATCTCATCCCATGCGTGGACGTATGCCTGCGACATCATCGCCTGTGACCACTGCTCGTAAAAATCAGGATGACAGGAACGGCACTTCCGGGATGATTCAAAATCCTTGTACCGGTATTTCCCCTTGAGATCTTCTAACGGCAATACTAGGCTGAAAGAAAGAAAAACCAGGCTGGTAAGCAGGACAAAGGGAAAGAATTTCAGTGCTTTCCGCTGATGATGTATTGTGAGAAACATATGACCGGCATTAGGATGAAAAGATACGTAAAATTATTATCAAACGAGGCGGCAGGATGATGAATCTGATAGTTTATTATCAGGCTGAATTACAGATCCATGCTACAGCTAGATACCGGGGGGGGTAAGGGATACAGGTATTACAACCACTGGTCACAGGCATGGTATGCGGCTGTTGCAGCGATGCATGGCCGGTGTTATAACCTTTAACTTCAGGTAAATGAAGGAGTGAACGCTTTCAGCCCTTGGCAATAGCGGTTACCGCTTCAACAAAATAGTCGAGCTCGCGGGTGGTAGTGTACACGTTCGGGGTGACCCTGACACCGTTGATGTTTTCCCATTCGATGGGCACTGTGAAGATGCGGTATTTATTGAACAGAATTTTTGACACTTCGGCGGGTGTCATACCTTCGATGGCGAATGTTCCCAGTCCGCAGGCATATTCCGGTTTAAATGAGGTGAACATACGTATTCCGGGAAGGTCTTTTATTCGTGTGGCCCAGTAGTCTTTGAGGTAACGGAGCCTGTGTTCCTTTCGTTCGGATCCGATCATATGATGAAATTCCAGGGCTTTACCGATGGCCATTTCAGCGGGGAATGACCGTGTCCCCAGCGCTTCGAACTTGCGGATATCGTCGCTTTCGGGGTCTCCCGGTGCGCAGTGGGGCCACAGGTTCCTTATCTTTTCCTTCTTCACGTACAGAAAGCCGGTGCCAAAGGGGCTGTACAGCCATTTATGGAGGCTGGTACCGAAATAGTCACAGTCAAGGTCAGGGATATTGAACTGTATATGAGCAAAGGTATGGGCGCCGTCGAGGATCACCTCGGCTCCGCGCTCATGCGCTGCCTTTGCCAGTTTTGCTGCCGGGAGGATCTGTCCATTCATGTTGATCATGTGCATGATCTCAATCACTTTGGTCTTTCTGGTGAATGCATCAGTGTAAGCTTTCACGACGGCGTCGTCATCCTCAATAGGCTGGGGTAGGCTGATCCATTTCAGCACAATGCCGTCGCGGCGTTCCCTCTGCTTCCATGCATTGATCATGTTGGGGTAGTCCTGCCGGGTCAGCACCACCTCATCGCCTTTCTCGAGCCTGAGGCCAAAGATCACCGTTTCCAGCGCTTCAGAGGTGTTGCGCTGGATAGCGATATTTTCGGTTGAGCATCCCGCCAGGTCGGCCAGGTCACGCCTCACATTTTCCCTTCCTTCATCGAGCACCTGCCACATATAATAGGCCGGTCCCTGGTTGGCCAGGCGGTTGAAATGTTCAAACGTATCCTGTACCACCTTGGGTTGAGGGCTGACCCCTCCGTTATTCAGGTTGATAATATTCGGACTGGCGGTGAACGATTGCTGTATCCAGTTCCAGAAATCCTCCTCGGAAGTTGGCGGAACGGGGGGAAGAACGGGTGAATGGTCAGGGATGTCAACAGGCATGCCGGCCATGGCTGTGCCCGACATAGCGGCCAGTCCGATAGAGCCGGCGACCATGACGGAATGTTTCAGGAATGAACGACGGTGTGTTCTCATGCGACAGGATATTAAATTAGTGTATTTACATTTTTACATCTTCCCTTCAATTTTCCGTCTCCAACAATAAATTAGGCTGAAATGAATATCTTTGCTCCGTCATAAATGTAAGAATTTTGCCGCTGAATGGAAAACATCCGCAACTTTTGCATCATCGCCCATATTGACCACGGCAAAAGCACGTTGGCTGACAGGATGTTACTGATGACCAAAACCCTTCAGGAGCGTGATTTTGTTGACCAGGTGCTGGATGCTATGGACCTTGAGAGGGAACGGGGTATCACCATCAAGAGCCATGCGGTACAGATGAACTACCAGCTCGATGGCAGGGATTATATCCTGAACCTGATCGATACGCCGGGACATGTGGATTTTTCATATGAGGTGTCAAGGTCTATCGCGGCATGTGAGGGCGCCTTGCTGGTGATCGATGCCACGCAGGGCATACAGGCACAGACAATCTCAAACCTTTACCAGGCCATTGATCATAACCTCGAGATCATACCGGTGCTGAACAAAATGGACATGGATAATGCTATGCCCGAGGAGGTAAAGGATCAGATTGAGGAATTGGTAGGTTGCAAGAGGGAGGAGATCATTGAGGCCAGTGGCAAAACAGGAATGGGTGTGGATCGCATCCTGCAGGCGATCGTCGAGCGCATCCCTCCTCCCAAAGGGGATCCCGGGGCACCGCTCCAGGCGCTCATCTTTGATTCTGTATTCAATTCCTACCGTGGCATACATGCTTATTTTAAAGTTTTTAACGGGCAGATCCGTCAGGGCGATTATGTGAAGTTCGTCAATACGGGTAAGAAGTATAATGCTGAGGAGATTGGTGTGTTGCGGATCAAGCTTGAGCCTAGACAGGTGCTCCAGGCAGGTAACGTGGGATATATTATCTCAGGCATAAAGACATCGAGGGAGGTGAAGGTGGGCGATACGGTCACCCATGTGGACCATCCTTGCGATCAGCCCATTGCCGGGTTCAAGGAGGTGAAGCCCATGGTATGGGCGGGTATCTATCCGGTTGACCCTGATGATTACGAGGAGCTGCGCAGCTCCATGGAGAAGCTGCAGTTGAACGATGCAGCCATGAGCTTTGAACCTGAGTCGTCGGTGGCCCTGGGTTTCGGCTTCCGGTGCGGCTTCCTGGGTCTGTTGCATATGGAGATCATTCAGGAGCGGCTCGATCGTGAGTTCGGAATGAATGTGATCAGCACCGTTCCTAACGTCTCATACCGGGTATATACCACCCGCGGGGAGACCATCGAGGTGCATAATCCGTCGGGGCTGCCCGAACCCACCTATATTGATTATATCGAGGAGCCTTATATCATGGCCCAGGTGATCTCCAAAACAGACTATGTCGGCCCTATTATGAAGCTGTGCATCGACAAGAGAGGGATACTGAAGAACCAGGTGTACCTTGCCAGCAGCCGTGTAGAGCTTTCTTTTGAACTGCCCCTCTCGGAAATCGTATTTGACTTCTACGACAAGCTGAAAAGCATCTCCAAGGGATATGCATCGTTCGATTACCATATGTCGGGTTTTCAGAAGGCCAACCTGGTGAGGCTTGATATCATGCTCAACAAGGAGATGGTCGATGCCCTCTCAACCCTCATACACAGGGATCATGCCTATGATTTCGGCAGAAGGATGTGTGAGAAGCTGAGGGAGCTAATCCCGAGGCAACAATTCGATATTGCCATACAGGCCGCCATCGGCTCCAAAATCATTGCCCGTGAGACGGTAAAAGCCGTGCGGAAAGACGTGACGGCCAAATGCTATGGAGGCGATATCACTCGTAAGCGCAAGCTTCTTGAGAAACAGAAGAAAGGCAAGAAGAAGATGCGGCAGGTAGGCAACGTGGAAGTGCCTCAGCAGGCGTTCCTGGCCGTGCTGAAGCTTGACTGACAGGAAATACTGTCAGATGGATTGCCTCTTTTGTACCCCGATATAGGTATCATCGTCTTCCCCGTCCCCGTCCCAGTCAAGCACTCCTTCAAAAGTGGCCATATCACTATTGATGGACACCTTGTATGTGTAACTTTTCCATTCCGGTTTGTTCTGGTCAAGGAAAAGGGAATCGCCCAGAATCTCCCAGGTTCCTTCCACCAGCCGTATGATGGAATCATTCAGGTTATAGTATTCTGAACGGTAGGTATGATCTTCAAAGAAAATGGTCCTGACAGGCTTGATGTTCATCTTATCTTCCCAGTTCATCTCATCCACCTCGATAACCTGGGGTGCTTTTTTGGAGTTAACCTTGATCTTCAGCGACACGTTCTGCCAGGTTCCCAGCAAGCGTGATTCGGAATTGATATTTAAAGCATTAATAGCCCCACTTTTTTGCTTACCTGTAGTACAGGCTATGAATGCCAATCCAACACACGCAATAACCACAATAGTTCTCATCTCGTTAAGTGTAGCTTTAAATTAAACGTATTATAACAACAATATACATCCTTATGTTCATATGATAACGTCAGGAGCGCGGATATATTTTATTGGTATGGAAAACGATGCAAAAGTACGATTTATTTTATTTTACGGTTATGTTTCACAATGCATCGGAGTAATATGCTCTCACTCTTTCTCTCAGGTTATAGTTTGACACCATCACTTCTCCGTACGCACCGGTCGAGCGTATAGCGAGCAGATCGTCTCTCCGGGTGGATGCGAGGGGTACGGCTTTACCGAAGGTGTCAGCCGATTCGCAGATCGGACCCACCACATCGTATTTCTCTTCCGGCCCGGTGGAGGTGATATTTTCTATTTTATGATAAGCCTGGTAGAGGGCTGGGCGCAGGAGTTCGGTCATCCCGGCGTCGACAATAGCGAAGCAGGTGTGTACCCCTTTCTTGATATAGAGCACACGTGTGATAAGGTTACCGGCATGTGCCACCAGGGCACGGCCCAGCTCAAAATGTAAGGTTTGTCCTGGCTGCAGGTGCAGGAATTCTTTGAAAATCCCGAAAAAATGCGGGAAGTCGGGAAAGGAGGGATCATCCGGGTGATGATAGTCCACCCCGAGGCCGCCACCGACATTGATATGATCAACAAAGAGCTGATGATCACGGAACCATTCGTGGAACTGGTTCACACGGAGACACAGGCTTTTGAACACATCGAGCCCGGTGATCTGTGATCCTATATGAAAATGAATCCCTGTCAGCTTCAGGTGTTTCAGGGTATGCAGCCTGCCCGCAACCTCGTCCAGCTCCCAGGCGTTGACCCCGAACTTGTTCTCTTCCAGGCCTGTGGTGATGTAATGATGGGTGAGGGGATCGATATTGGGGTTGATACGGATGGCTATCCTGGCGTTGAGATTCATACCCCCGGCTATGCTGTTAATCACTTCCATTTCCGGGATGGATTCAACGTTGAAACAGGCAATCCGGTTTTCCAGGCCTGTTTTGATCTCATGATCAGACTTTCCCACGCCGGCAAAGACAATATCGTCAGGATCGAAGCCGTGACGGACGGAATGCAGCACCTCCTGCCCGCTGACACAGTCGGCTCCGAACCCGTGACCGCGTACTATTTCAAGTATCCGTGGGTTGGAATTAGCCTTCAGGGCATAGTGAACCTTAAAGTGATACCTGTCGGCTTCCTTCCGCACTCGGCGCAGGGTATCCTTCAACCGTTCAACATCATAATAGTAGAAGGGGGTTTGGATATTCCTGAATTTATCGACGGGGAAAGTTGGTTTCATGGGGTGGATTGAAAAAGGTGTGAATGAAGCATCTGAAGCGCTTGTTCCTTGTATTCTGCTGTGATCACGAAAGATATGTTATGGTTGCTTCCTCCGTAGGATATCATGCGCAGGGGTACCTCTTTCAGTGCATAGAGTATTTTGGCGGCTATTCCTCTGCTCTCAGCGATAAAGTCGCCCACCACACACACGATCACCTGGTCATGTTCCACCGACACATTACCGAGCTTGTTCAGTTCCGCCACAATATTGTCGAGGTACTTCACCTCATCGATAGTAAGTGATACTCCTACCTCTGAGGTGGTGATCATATCAATGGGTGTTTTATAGCTTTCGAACACTTCGAACACTTTTCTCAGGAACCCGTATGCCAGGAGCATACGGTCTGATTTGATCTTGATCACTGTGATATGATCCTTTGCGGCCACCGCCTTGATCTCGCCCCGGGTAAGCTGCTGGTCGGTAATAAGGGTTCCGGGGGCAGAAGGGGACATAGTACTTTTCAGCAGTACGGGGATACGTTTGTTTATGGCTGGCAGGATGCTCGTGGGATGCAGTATCTTGGCGCCGAAATACGCGAGCTCAGACGCTTCCTCAAAAGAGAGTTCATGGATCGGTTTTGTGTTCCTGACATAGCGGGGGTCGCTGTTTTGCATCCCGTCAATATCCGTCCAGATCTGTATCTCTTCGGCATCGATGGCGGCGCCAACCAGTGAGGCAGTATAATCGCTCCCCCCTCGTTTCAGGTTATCGATCGCTCCATAAGCGTTCCGGCAAATATATCCCTGAGTGATGAACAGTGTTGTGCCGCTGTATTTTGCCATCTCTCTGAGGAGGTTTTCACGGATATAAAATTCATCGGGCTCGGCGGTACGGTCAATGCGCATGAAGTTAAGGGCAGGGAGCAGTACCGATGGTATCCCCTGTTCGGAAAGGTAATAATGGAACATGGCGGTTGACAGCAGTTCACCCTGTGCCAGCACGGTTTTTTCCTCGTACTGGGTGAACAGATCCTGCATGAACGAACGGATATGGTTAACGTGCGATGTAACAAGCTCCTTTCCCGTCGTGCGGTGTTCCCCGGTTGAATAGAGCTCGTTCACTGTGCAGAAATACTGGTTTTCAAGATCATCGATTAGCCGGTTGGCATCCTGATACTCCTTCCTGTAGAGGTGTTCCGTAATGACAACGAGCCTGTCGGTCGTCCCCGCCATGGCAGAAAGTACGACCAGTTTGGGACTGTCATCCGACACCAGCCGGGCCACGCTTTTTATCTTCTCTGCGGAGCCCACAGAGGTCCCGCCAAATTTCATGACTTTCATACCTCAATTATTTTGGGGTGTGAATATATGAATATCCTGAGATTTACGGTTAAAAAGAAGAGAAAAATTACGAAGGACGGGTGCCTATTTCACCGGTTCGATGAGCAGTTTGTATCCCTTACCGTGAATGTTCAGGATTTCGATCGAAGGATCATCCTTAAGGTATTTCCTCAGTTTGGTGATGTAAACATCCATGCTGCGAGCGTTGAAATAGTTATCATCGAACCAGATGGTACGGAGGGCAAAGTTACGTTCAAGCACCTGGTTCATGCTGGTGCAAAGCAGTTTGAGCAGGTCAGACTCCTTGGTGGTAAGTTTCTTGGTCTTCCCTTCTCTCTGGAGGATCTGTTTGTTTGCATCAAAGGTATACGATCCGAGGGCAAAGACATCTTTCTGGCCTGTGCCCTGGCCGGGCCTGGCCCTGCGCATAATTGCTTCGATACGGTAGAGAAGCTCTTCCATGGAGAAGGGTTTGGTGATATAATCATCGGCGCCGATGGAGAAGCCCTCCAGCACATCCTCCTTGAGGGATTTGGCCGTAAGGAAGATGATGGGAATATCGCTGTTGATCTGCCGGATCTCTTTTGCCAGTGTGAAACCATCCTTGACGGGCATCATCACATCGAGGATACAGATATCAAAATGTTCCTGTATGAATCCCCTGAACGCTTTTTCACCGTTCGGGTAAAGGACACAATCATACCCTTTTGCTATGAGGTATTCCCTAAGCAGCATGCCCAGGTTGTCGTCATCTTCCGCTAGGAGAAGACGTAATTTTTCATTTGTCATGATTCCGGCTCTTATCCGGTATAAAGATACTAAATTTTGTGCCCTTGTCAATCTGGCTATCCACG
>JAXDBV010000303.1:0-3059 GCA_034678415.1 Bacteroidales bacterium | reverse complement strand
CCAGATCAGGTGTTTTAAAAGCTTCGGGTCTCAGATCGGGCTCATCGAATGAGACCGAATCGGGCATGTGGTTATGGAATATTTTACCGATGCTGACAGTATGATATCCGTATCGCTTGAAATATTGCGGCATGGTTACCACGTCAGGATTTATCTTTCGGAACTCATCGCCCAGGTGCCATACCTTTAACGAGTCGGGGCGCAAGCCAGTCATGAGGCTTGCCCGTGAGGGAGCGCTGACCGCCGCCTGACAATATGCCGCGGAAAATGTTATTCCGTCGGCTGCCAGCCGGTCAAAATTAGGTGTTTTGATACCGTCCGTATAAAACCTTTCCAGCCCGGTGCGCAGATCATCCACCGAAATAAGAATGACGTTCATCCTGTCGTTGTTACCGGTATCTCCGGTCTTCTTTTCATGGACATGACACCCGGTGGTGATCAATGAAACCAGGCCGGCATGCAACACAGTTGTTTTCGTTAACATTTTTGAGGTATGAAATGATATTATCTATTAGAATGATGACCTACCGGTAATACAAGCCAACGTACCGTACAGGCAAAGGCGGCACATCCTGTTTCCCGGTTTATTCGTGTTGTTCCCTCACAGCCCTGAATTCAGAGCCCGGCTTCCACTGGACCCAATTTTTCTCAGAGGCCACCCGCTTACCTACCTGAAACAACCGTTGCAGGTCGATGATGGCACCTTCCATCGTCCATGTTGCGGGATTATATTCATCGGAGGGACGATGATAATTTTTCTGCCGGTACTCTTCAAGGATTCGTTTCCCAACTTCCTTGCCCTGGCCGGCAACATCGATACCGCTGACGGCATACAGGGCGGGGATACCTGCTTTGGCAAAGCTGAAATGATCGGAACGATAGTAGAGGCCTGCTTCAGGATGTGTCTCATAAGAGATGTATCCGCCTGTCCTGGCCAATTCTTCCTCCAGGTAATCCTCCAGTTCGCTCTGTCCTTTCCCTATGATTGTCATATCGTTCGTCTTCCGTGACCAGTTCAGGCATTCGAGGTTAATGTTGGCCACAGTTTTTTCAGGGGGGTATACCGGGTTCTGTGCATAGTAAGCTGAGCCGAGGAGTTGCTGTTCCTCAGCCGTAACTGAGAGGAATACGATGGTTCTTTCCGGTTTTTTCTTCATACTTTTGAAGGCCCGTGCCAGTTCCAGCAGCCCGGCCGTACCTGTGGCATTATCAAAGGCTCCGTTATAGATGGAGTCTCCCCTTTCATCGGGCCGGCCTACACCCAGATGGTCCCAGTGTGCGGAATATATGATCACCTCGTCGGGGCGTTTGGTACCGGTTATTTTGCCGATCACATTATATGACGTGTCAAACGTTGACTGAACGCTCATTGATGTGGAGACAGTGAGTCCCAGGGGAACGGGCTGAAAGTCCTGCCGGCCGGCAGCCATGAACAGGGTGGAATCGTAGCCGGCCGTCCTGAACAGTCTGACGGCTGTACTTTCCGGGAGCCAGCCGATGACATCGCAATCCATTCCTTTCTTTTCACGGTTATGGAGCAGTAGCCTCGAAGCATTGAATTTATTTTGCTGGACGATAAACGGGTATCCTGCCGCACGTGTGTTATGAATGATGAGGCAGCCGCGGGCTCCCTGTCGTGCTGCCTCCTCGAACTTGTATGGCCAGCGGCCATAATAGGTCATCGTGTCACCCCTGAAAAGACTGGCATCCCCTGACCAAAACCCGGGGTCGTTGATCATCACGATCACCACTTTATCTTTCACGTCAACCCCCTTGTAATCATTCCAGCCGTGCTCCGGAGCCACCACACCATAACCGGCAAATACCAGCTCTGCGTTCTCCAGGCGGATATTCTGATCCGTTTTGTCGGTCCAGATAATATATTCATCATACGCTGTCAGCTGAAAATCACCCCCGGGGCTTTTAACGTTCATCACGGGTTCGGCCGTGGCCCGGATATTCACCATAGGCACCTCCTGGAAAAAACTGTTGCCGTTACCGGCCTCCATCCCGGCCATCCTGAATTGCTGCTCAAGGTATGTAATGGTTTTGTGTTCCCCCTCCGTGAAGGGTTTACGGCCAAGGAATGAATCGGAGGCCAGCACGGAGATGTGCTTTTTCAGGCTGTCGGCACTGAAGGCAGCAAGGCCGTCTTCATAGTCTATCCTGACAGTATCCTGTCCACACCCTCCCGCCATCAGACCAGAGGTAAGGATGAGTATAACCCGCAGGTGGTTCATGTGTTCCTGTTATTAATTTTTACTGACATTAAAAAGTGCATATTTCTATAACATCCTTCAGAAAAGAATTCCCTCTTGCTTTCCATTCGGTAAGGATAAATATGTATCCCCGGCAGGAAAGAAAACAAAACAAGACACATCCAAAAACCCGTAAAGGGGCCGGCTATGCGTTACCACAAACTGAAACTTTTTTTACATCACTCCCATTCAGCCCTTTCAGTGTTTTCAGTGTCTTCTAATTAAGGATGTTCAGGAAAATAACAGAGGGTATAGGTTCGGTACAAATTCATTTTCAATAATACAAAACAATTTTGAGATTTGACAAAAAAATGAATCCGGCATATCCGTTTTCTTTTCTGAAGCACGGAGGTATAAGAATAATCATCACTGATCCCGGGATGCCCCGGCATTCAGTCTGTATGATGTCAGCATAAACACCATTTCCACCCGGTGGGGTAATAACTCCTCCCCCATTATATTCCGGCATGATACGGATAATCAGGTATCCATGTGTACCTAAATGTATAAGTATAAAACAATGTGATGAACGTTGAAACGTGGGGATTTTAGATAAAACACCAGGTAACTGCGGACAATTTGTTCACTGGAATCCCCGGAAACATGCAAGGAATTGTTTGAGGCACAGTATCATATTGAAATAAAAAGTTATTATCTTTAACATTCAACCAACGCTAAAGGAAAATAATCATGAAAGAAAACATGCAATGCAGCGGCCCGGCAAGTGCTGTATACGGCCTTGGATTCATCGGGGCAGCCATTTATTTCATTTCCACTGCCGCCGGCTTCTGGGCAGGTGTC
>JAXDBV010000302.1:0-4787 GCA_034678415.1 Bacteroidales bacterium | reverse complement strand
AACACGAAATGAAGCGGCATTTATCTTCCCCCTGTGCATAACAAAACCGTATTGTATTCAGCCGTCAGACCGACCGGCACACCCGCAATAAAAGCGCCTGTCAACCCGGATTCACACTATGGCTGGGAAAAAGCGGGGTTAGATACTTTCATTAAGAAAACTCCTCGTACCCGGGATATTCAATCCCTCCAAACAGTCAGAAACAACCCTGGACTCATGTTGTGATATGGCAATCCTCCATTGTTAATACATTAACACATTCTTTTCCTGGCCTTAATGCCACCCATACACACATCTGGCAGTCCAATAGGGATTGCATCGAATGACTGTTGTTTGGTGCTTAATACCACGATATTAAAAAAGAGTTATTTATGTAATAAATTAACATTAATTGATAAAATAATGGGACATAATGGAAGATACTTTAATAAATAAAGAAGCTTGATCTGATGGTAAGTCCTGTCGTTGGAATGTTAGCAAGCCGGATACAACCATTACAATACTTTACTCATGTCAATGCCTCACAATGGAAGAATACCGGTTACATACCGCGGCAATTTCTGAAGGGTAACAGCAGGTGGTAAGAATCTGACCGCACGAGGTTGTTACCGGCAGGAGGAGTAATAAAACAACCTCAGGATCTGTTTGGTAAAATCAAATACAATCATGCTACCTGTTTTATTTTCCGTTTGCCATGATTACTTTTACCGGATAAACGGAAGGGAACCATGTCACACCAGGCAGCATCGAGAAAATCCATCCTGTTTGCCTTGCTGGCAAACCTGGGTATTGCGGTCACTAAAACGGTGGCAGCCGTGATCACCGGTTCGGGAGCTATGCTCGCTGAATCCATCCATTCATATGCCGATTGCGGCAACCAGGGGCTTCTGTTCCGGGGGTTGAAGGCAGCCGGGAAAAAACCCGATCCTGAACATCCCCTGGGGTACGGGATGGAGGTCTTCTTCTGGTCATTTGTGGTTGCCCTCATCCTCTTCAGCATGGGCGGGCTGTTCTCCATCTATGAAGGCATTCATAAAGTGCGCCAGCACGAGGGGCTGAACCAGCCGATGATCGCGGTGCTGGTATTGTCGGTCAGCATGCTCTTCGAAGCCGCATCACTCTATGGCTGCCTCACACAGATCAATAAAGTGAGACATGGGGAATCCCTCTGGAAGTGGTCGAAGAACAGCCGTCAGAGCGAACTGGTAGTGGTCCTCGGTGAAGATATTGCCGCCCTGATGGGCCTGTCATTCGCCCTTATCGCGGTCATCCTTTCCATCGTGACGGGAAATCCTGTCTTCGACGCTGCCGGAAGCATCGGCATCGGTATCCTGCTGATCATTATATCCCTCTTCCTGGCCGTGAAAGTCAAGGGATTGCTGATAGGACACAGCGCCGATGAGGAAACCTGTGCGGAAATACAACAGTTCCTGGAAAACCGCCCGGAGATTGAACGGATACTGAACATGATCACCCTGCAGCTGGGCCCGCAAATAATGGTTGCTGTCAAGGCGAGAATGAAAAAAGTACCTTCCACCGAACAGCTCGCCGATAACATCAACGCCGTTGAAGCAGAGTTGAAAAAAACAATCCCCGCCATACGGTGGGTGTTTTTCGAACCCGATATCCGTAATTGATAAACCTGTGTGGCTGCCAATATCAGGATTCATGATCCTGTACCATGGCCCGAAACCGTAACCGCTCACATACATTCCTGAATCCCGGTCCATAACATGGCTTCAATCCCGTGTACTGTATTCGTCATCGGGCATGAGTCATTCCATCGGCGTACAATTTATGTTCTCTTTTAAAAACCTGATCCGAAGGTGCCCGGGGAAAAAGACCATTGTTACCGCCACAATGGTATTGCTGATCACTGGTCTATCCTCCCTGAAATACAAGTATATCAACCATAAACTGTTTTTTCGCATAACCCCTCTTGACTGATTTAACAAAATTTTTTAATTTTACTCTTGCCGTAAGGCCAAGCATTAAATATTCCATTTTTTACTAATAAACTTAATACAAGAAGGACTTGCATCGGAAATTCCATACAATGTTCAGAATTAGAGCTATGCTTATTTTCCTGTACTGTGGCATGATGCCCCTTCAGGGACAGGACTACCGGGTTGAATGGGCCTCAGCTGCGGGCGGTAATGCATGGGACATGGTGCACCGGACCTGCATCACTCCTGATAACCACTTCATCATCACCGGCAGCTTCGGGTATGAAACCCGGGTGGGTGACACCCTCCTGAAAGATCCGCTGCCATGCGGTATATTCATTGCCGAATTTGACTCTGCCGGTGAGGTTTTATGGCTCACGAAGCTTACATCTAACCGTTATCTTTATGTGCAGTCGGTGGTGGCAGGCCGGGAAAACGACATTTTTATGGCTGTTGCTGCAAAAGACACATTGTTTGCTGAAGGGATGAAAATACCGGGAGATGGCAACCACCGGATCTGTCTCCTCAGGTATAACAAGGAGCGGAAATTCGCCGGCTCGGATATTCTGGCCTCAGGACGTGATATTCACATCAGCTCGGTAACCGTTGCGGGGCACGACACGCTGATCGTGGCCGGTCATTATTCCGGCCGGGGAACCATCTGTAGCTATACACTCCCGCCCTCCACCCACAGGGATGCTTTTGTTGCACGGATCGATCCGTCATTGGCTGCCGACTGGCTCATCCTCCTCACGGGGAAAGGCAACCAGGTGATCCGTGATATGGAGCTGCGGCAAGACCGGCTCTACATCGCCGGCGACTTCACTCATACCCTGTCATGCCGGTCGCTATCCCTTACCAGTGCCGGAGCATCCGACCTGTTTCTCGGATGTTTTTCGCCTGAGGGTGACCTGCGGTGGATGAGGCATGACGGCGGTCCTGCCGATGATCATTGCCATGATCTGTCACTGCTCCCCGATCATCTTGTCGCCGTCACCGGAAATTTCCGCCAAATAGCATCGTTTGCCGACACAACCCTTGTTTCGCAGGGAAATTCGGACATTTTTCTCGCCACATTTACCGCTGACGGTCAGCTGCTCCGTGCTGTATCATGGGGCGGGGATGCCGACGATATCGGTACGGCGGTATCCCATGCCAAAGGAACAGGCATATTCCTTGGCGGCAACTTTAAGCAATCGGTTGAATTCGGGCCGCTCACACTCAAATCCTTTGACCGTTTCTCCGATGCTTTTATTCTCCTGTATGTTCCCCCGGACAGCATCGCCTGGATCAGGCAACTGGAAGGCACATCAGAAACACGTGTAAAAAGCATGGTAAGCGACCGGTATGGCGACCTGTACCTGGCCGGTCAGTTCTATGAAAGGATACATCCCGGAAACCAGGAGTATATCTCAGCGGGTAAGATGGATATACTGATAAGCAAACTGTATGATCCCTGTATCCGTTCATCGATCAGTCTTGGAACGGACAGGTTCCTGTGCGAAGGGTATACCGACACCCTCGATGCCGGTCCGGGATGGGTATTATATGACTGGAATAACGGTATGTTCAGTGGCAGGAAGCTGCCCGTAACGGATGCGGGAACGTATCATGTAACGGGAATAAATGAGTACGGGTGTGTGTCATCCGACACTGTCAGCATTACCATCGATTCTCTCCGTATTACATACCGGGTAACCGATGAGCAGCTCCCAATGGGAAATAACGGGGCCATTGAAATCCTTGTGACCAGCGGTGTGCCACCATACACCTTTCATTGGAGCCATGGAATGACAGGTAACAATATCTCCCGGCTGAAAGCTGGCACGTATTACCTGACCGTTACCGACAGTGCAGGCTGCGAGCAGACAGCAGAGATTGAAGTGATGAGCCGGTACGGTACATGGATCAGCACTTCCCCGAATCCGTTCACCGACCTGACCAGCGTATCCTATTCTATTACCGTCGGGGCCGAGGTCGATATCTCCCTCTTCGACGAGAAAGGAGTCCTGGTAAAAACACTGGTCCATGGTCACCGGACACCGGGTACATATTCTCTCAACCTTTACAGGGAGAACCTGTTAAGCGGGGTGTACATCATCCGCATGAGAGCAGGCAAGGAAATACTGACCCGAAAAATAATTATTAGCAATGACCGGTAATTTTCAGTAAGTATGAAAAGTCCAAGGCTTGATGTTTTTCTTATCCTTTTATTCCTGCATAACATTTCAGGAGGATCAGCGGCCGGACAGACGGCTATACCGGACGTAGACAAGATCATCCCTCCCTCACCCACGGCAGCCTCCCTGGGCAAATACGGCAATATCCCTGTCAGCCTCTATACCGGCACACCAGCGATATCCATCCCCCTGTATGAGATCAAGGGCAGGAAGCTCAGCGTTCCCATCTCTCTATCGTACCATGCTTCCGGCATAAAGGTGGATGAGATAGCGGGATGGGTGGGTTCAGGGTGGTCATTGAATGCCGGCGGTGTGATCACCCGTTCTGTGGTGGACCAGCCCGATGACCACGGCAGCGGATACTTCCGGAACAAAGGTCACAGGCTCGTGCCCCTGAAGAACGACCTCCACGCCTTCAGCAACTGGTCATTGCCTGACGACCATCTGGAACGCCTTGAATATTACATGAATGTTACGAGAGGAAACATTGATACAGAGCCCGATATCTTCTTCTTCAACTTCAATGGAAGGAGTGGTAAATTCATATTTGACGTGGACGGTAAGATCCGGATCATTCCTCACCAGAACCTGGTGATCATTCCTGAATCGGAGCATAATAACATGATCACCTCATGGACGATCATCGACGAGCAGGGTATCA
>JAXDBV010000301.1:0-13461 GCA_034678415.1 Bacteroidales bacterium | reverse complement strand
GGACCCTACAACCTTCATGATCCAACGATCATTAAACAGGGTGAATACTATTACATCTTTTCTACCGATGTAGCCTACGGCCCCAATGGTAAGTGCGGCATCATGTGGCGCAGGTCAAAAGACCTTGTGCACTGGAAATTTCTCGGTTGGGTATTTAACGGTACCATCCCTCCCATACCCCTGGCTTTTATGGAAGAACACCAGCAGGGATACAAACCGCTAGGCCTCTGGGCACCTTTCATCATCAGGGTCGACAATACCTATCGGCTCTATTATTCCGTACCGGGCAACGACGGGCTTAAACTGGCCTGTATTGCACTGGCAACAAGTACATCACCCGAGGGACCATGGACCGACGAAGGCATCGTCATTTCATGCCTGCCCGAAGATAATTATAACGCCATCGATCCGGCAGTGATCGTCGACCAGCAAAACGGCAGACACTGGATGACCTATGGTTCCTATTCCGCAGGTATATTTATTGTCGAACTGGATCCGTCAACAGGGAAAATACTGCATCCCGGTGATAAAGGCAAACTGGTGGCTTTCAGGAGTAGTTTCATGGATGCTGTCGAGGGAGCGGAAATCCTCTATAATCCGGATATCGGCAAGTATTTCCTCTTCGTCTCGTACGACTGGCTCGAAGATAACTACAACGTGAGAGTGGGACGGGCAGATACGCCCGAAGGTCCATACTACGATATCAACGGAAATGATATGGCTGCTGCCGGAGATAACTACCCCATGATCACCGCCCGGTACCGGTATGACTACCACTCCGGGTGGCAGGGTTTCGGCCATTGCGGGCTTCTCAGGGAGGGAACACAGTATTTTTATGTGAGCCAGGCCCGACTGGGTGAAAATAAATATTTGATGAACCTTCATGTCCGGAGGATGCTGTGGTCGGAATCGGGCTGGCCAACCATCTCCCCTGAACGCTATGTCAATGTGCCGCAAACAGATTTTACCACGGATGATCTCATCGGGAAATGGGAACACATCAGCCTGGTGAAAACAACATCCTTCAACGAATCGGTTACCATCGACCTGGCAGCCAACGGCACGGTGAATGGGTCCCCTGAATCGACATGGTCGTTCACTAATAATATCCTTGTTCTTACCCTGAATAATGGAGAATATATCTTCCGATGCAGAGTTTTCAATGAGTGGGACTGGGAACGGGAACAAAGGACTATTGCATACTCCGGTATGACGGATGAGGGCATCTCAGGGTGGGGAAAGAAGGTGGAATAAACCGGCCATGAAAGATTTTTGTTGCATTTATTACTATTGGAAATGAACTGTAATGTTTTCTACCATGTTTTCCGGCGGAGACGAATCATCAGATGCGTTCTTGCCACCCTGATGATCCTGCCCCCGGTTCTTCTCCAAGCCCAGACGGAAAGAATACAGGTTCACGATCCCGTGATGATCAGACAGGCCGATACCTACTACCTGTTCTGCACGGGAATGGGTATTTCCGTATGGTCATCAAAGGATATGAAACAATGGAACAGGGAGAAGCCTGTTTTTGACGAGCCTCCTTCCTGGGCCGTTGAAGCAGTGCCCGGCTACCGCGGTCATACCTGGGCTCCCGATATATCGTACCATAACGGCCGGTATTACCTGTATTATTCCGTTTCTGCCTTCGGGAAAAATACCTCATGTATCGGTGTCGCCACCAATGAAACCCTTGACCCACTGAGCCCGGATTACCGGTGGGTGGATCATGGCAAGCTCATCCAGTCTGTCCCCGGAAGAGATATGTGGAACGCCATCGATCCCCAACAGGTGACGGATAATGACGGCACACCATGGCTGGTGTTCGGATCATTCTGGGATGGAATAAAACTGGTAAAGCTTGATCAGAGCCGGCTGAAAGTGGCTGAGCCACAGGAATGGCATACCGTGGCAGCCCGCCCCCGCGACTATTACACCGACGAGAGAGATGCCGGAGAAGGATCCATCGAGGCACCTTTCCTGTTCAAGAAAGGAGGATTTTATTACCTCTTCATGTCGTTCGACTTTTGCTGCAGGGGACTGGAAAGCAACTACAAGGTGATGGTGGGAAGATCTGATAAGATCACTGGCCCTTATATCGACCGGAACGGATTCAAATTGATCCATGGAGGAGGAACAGCCGTGCTCACCGGAAACAAAGACTGGCCGGGCGTCGGACATAATGCCGTTTACCACTTCGACGGCCAGGACTATATCATCTGTCATGGCTACGATGCCAATGACAACGGAAAACCGAAACTGCTGATTAACAGGCTCGACTGGGATGAAGAAGGATGGCCCGTTGTAGTGAGTGAGTAAGAACCGGAAAATAAAATGAACAAGAAGTTATGTTAAATTAAAAGACTATTTAAATAAATATAAGGTATATTTAAATAAGTATAAATGAATCAAAATAATAATAAGGAACATTTTAATAAATGATAATCAAATCTTAAATAATTTAATATACATGTAAATAATGTTAATATGAATTGCAAATTAGTTAAAGCTCGCGCTGTGATCCTGTTGTGCTTTCTTTTCCCGATGGCACTGAACTCGCAGAATGCGAGGATCAAGATCGACATTGACCGAACCATCGGACAGGTGGATAAGAACCTCTTTGGTAATTTCGTCGAGCACCTGGGAAGATGTGTGTATGGTGGTATCTATGAACCGGGTTCGTCCTTATCCGACGAGCAGGGATTCCGAAAAGATGTACTGGAAGCTGTTAAGGAACTGAACGTATCACTAATACGGTACCCCGGCGGTAACTTTGTTTCCAACTATCACTGGCGCGATGGTGTGGGTTCTGTGGAAGAAAGAATCCCCCGGCTGGAGCTGGCGTGGGCCAGGCTCGAACCCAATACTTTTGGCACCAATGAGTTTATCCGGTTTTGCCGTAAAGTGGGAACGGAGCCTTATTTCTCTGTGAACATGGGTACAGGTACCATCGAGGAGGCCCAGCAATGGGTGGAATACTGCAATGTAAAGGAAGGTCCGTATTTCGCTGAGTTGCGTAAGAAACATGGATTTGCTGAACCGCATAATATCAAGTACTGGAGCCTGGGCAACGAGATGGATGGTTTCTGGCAGATGGGCCATCTCAGCGCCGAGGATTACAGCAAGAAAGCCCGCGAAGCCGCCAAGCTCATGAAGCTTACCGATCCCGATATCAAGCTGGTTGCAGCCGGCTCATCCAACTATCGCCCCAACGCCAATCCCGATGAATGGAACCGTACTATCCTCCGCGAACTGCGCGATGTGGTCGATTATATAGCCCTGCATATCTATGTGGGAAACCCGGACGATAACTACTATAACTTCCTCTCTACGCCGCTTGTATGCGAACAGCGCACAAAGATTGTTAAGGGAATGATTCATGAAGAAATGACGAGGGCACAAAGAGGAAACCGTGATCCTGTCTATATTGCATGGGATGAGTATAATGTCTGGTACCGCGCCCGTACCGATGAGCACATGCAGGGTACACGGGCCCTGGAGGAACCGTATAACCTGGAGGATGCACTGGTGATCGCAGGATTCCTGAATGTGTTTATCCGTAATGCAGATATCGTGAAGATGGCCAACATGGCACAACTGGTCAATGTGATAGCCCCCATCTGGGCCGAAGATCACGGGATCTTCCGGCAAACCATTTACTACCCCCTCGCACTCTTCGCCAGTCACGTGAAAGGCACCGCACTCGACGTATTTGTCGATTGCGAGACCTACGACACCGATGAATTCTTTATCGGGCTGGGCGAGAGCAAAACAAAACAAGTCGATGTGCCATACCTCGACGTGTCGGCCGTATACAATAACGGCGAAGTGGTGCTGTGCGTGGTGAACAGAAACAAGGACAAAGCCATCACCACCGATATCATCTGCCAGACGGGTGAGTTTGAGGGGATTTTCAACGTCTACGAGGTAAACGGTCCCGGAATAAAAGCCATGAACAGCTTTGAGAAAGAGAATGTAAAAACATCCATAAAACCCGAAATCAAGGCCAACAGAACAAAAATCGTTTATTCCTTTCCTGCACACTCATTCACCCTGTTGAAGGGAAGGATCAAATAATAAGGGACACACAACAGGTATTACTGATCCGGGGGGACAACCGTCGCTGAACGGAAAAATGCATTCCGTTTTTTGCCGCTGCCGGCGAGTTGCCGGGCAGTGAGGGAAATCTGTTTACCCTGTATGCTCAGGTCCTTGCGATCCTCGGGGTTTACTCCACCAGAACACCCAGCCCCTGTCTTACAATGACCGGTACCTCGCCTGTGCAGTCGATGATGGTAGACGGTTCATTGTTACCATAGCCACCGTCGATCACCAGATCAACGAGGTGCCGGTATTTCTCGTAGATCAGTTCCGGGTCGGTAGTGTATTCAATGATCTCATCATCATCGTGTACGGAAGTGGTAAGGACGGGGCGGCCCAGCTCACGTACGATCTCTCTCATGATATTATTGGCCGGGATCCTGATACCCACTGTTTTTTTCCGTGCCGTAAAGATCTTTGGTACCTTGCTGCCTGCCGCAAGGATGAACGTGAAAGGCCCCGGGAGATTCTTTTTCAGGATCCTGAAGATGGTATTATTGAGAATACCTGTATATTCGGCTACCATGCTCATATCGTAACAAATGAGTGAGAGATCAGGTTTCCTGGGATCGGTGCCCTTGATCCTGATCAGTTTCTCAATAGCCCTGGGGCGCATGATGTCGCAACCAAAGGCATATACCGAATCGGTGGGATAGATCGCTATACCACCCTTGTCAAGCGTTTCAATCACCCGAAGGATATGCCGGTGACTCGGATTCTCATTATAGATCTTTAGCAGCAACTTACTCTAATTCTATCTTAATAACTGAATTCAACGACATATTGTTTAATCCCCGCCGGAAAATATTGTGTCAGGCAATGTATCCGGCACGGTAAATCCCTGAAAGCTTCGTGCCGGCATCTTAACCGTTAACCTTCTTGTAATCGGCCAGGAATTTTGCCAGTCCCTGGTCGGTGAGCGGATGTTTCAGCAAACCAAGGATGGGCTGCAGCGGCGATGTGATCACATGGCTTCCGGCTTCCATGCACTGGATAATATGACGGGTATGACGCACCGAGGCGGAGATTACCTCGGTGTTATATCCGTAGGTTTTGAAGATAGCCACGATCTGGCGTACCAGCTCCACCCCGTCCTCGCTGATATCATCAAGCCTGCCTATAAAGGGGGAGACATAGGTCGCACCGGCTTTGGCCGCAAGAACAGCCTGTCCGGCGGTGAAGATCAGGGTGCAGTTCGTTCGTATTCCCTTGCCATGAAGATATTTGATAGCCCGTATCCCATCCTTGATGACAGGTATCTTGACAACAATGCGGGGATGAAGTCCCGCCAACGTGATCCCTTCCCTGATCATCCCCTCATAATCGGTGGATATCGCCTCAGCGCTTACATCGCCGTCAACAATGCTGCAAATCGTTTTATAATGGTTATGAATATTGTCAGTGCCCCTGATCCCTTCCCTGGCCATCAGGCTGGGATTGGTGGTTACCCCGTCGAGAATACCCAGGGCCTGTGCTTCCCTGATCTCATCGAGGTTTGCGGTGTCAATAAAAAATTTCATGGTATGTTACGTTTTGCCAAAAGTAGAAAAAAAATCAATGCCTAAAGAGGTATGTTACGGAGATACGGACCTGTTAACACATCCCTCAACGGCTCATAAAAATGTTCGTTTGTGCCTAAACAGGCGGTCAGGTAGATAACAAACAGAACGGCATGATGGTTGAAAAATTTACCTTTATTGTCTCTGTAGGTTTTCGGAAACGGTGTAAAAATGGGCGGGTGAGGCCATGAAGCGATATGGGATAGGATCGGACAGAAAAAAATGCCGGACGGCTTTCCTGTCAGGAAACCTTCGGCCCCGGATTTCAATCCGCCTCGGTTGGCCGGTTAATATTCCAGGTAGCAATAAAAAAGGGGTAAGCTCCTTACATCGCTCCGCTACAACCGCCTACCCTTGCTTCCTTCCGAACCTGGGGGATTTGGCGGGAGCTGGCCGTGCAAGACTTACCCCTGGGCAAAATTAATAACTAATCCGGCTTTATCAAAATCTATATTGTCGGCCGGAAAACTTTGTTTCTTTTAAAAAGTATATCTTTGTGCAGCAAAAATACTTAATACCATGGAAAATAAGTCTAATCCCCTGATTTCCCAAGCATTACTTTACGGACTCTACTATGCTCTGGTGTCAATTATCCTGAGCCTAGTGATGTGGATGGTAAATTTTATTCCCACATCGATCGGAGGCAGCATGCTAATGTTATTGGTAACCATTGTGATAGCCTTTGTTTTGCTGTATTACTTCACAAAAAAATACCGTGATGATTCGCTGGGCGGATATATTACATTTGGTAAGGCTTTTGTTTTTGCATTTCTGGTAGTGGTGTTTTCAACCCTGATTACCACTGTATACAATTATATTTTCAATGCCTTTATTGATCCCGATTACCTGGAAAGGGTGATGAATACCACGGTAACCAGTTATGAAGAACGGCTGGCAAGGAGTGGCATGAGTGCCGATCAGATCGATTCAATCGTGGGAAAAATGGAGCAAAGAATGTCGCTGTCACCGCTGAAGTCGTCATTAAAGGCTATTCCCGGAGGGATCATTTTCGGAACCATCGTGGCATTGATCACCTCCGCCATTGTGAAAAAATCACAGGAGGTTTTTCCTGAGAACCAATAAATACTTCATCCCATTAAGTACCGGCCGGCATGGACCTGTCTGTCGTCATTCCTGTTTTCTGTGAGGAAGAATCACTGCCTGAACTCCTTTCGTGGGTTGAACGGGTGGTGAATCCCATGAATATAGAATGGGAAATGATCATCGTGGATGATGGCAGCAATGATGATTCATGGACAGTGATCCGCAATCATGCGACCAGGTTGAGGCATATCAAAGCCCTGCGGTTCCGGCGGAACTATGGTAAATCGGCCGCCCTGTTCAGCGGATTCGCTGAAGCGTCGGGCGAAGTGGTTATCACCCTGGATGCGGACCTGCAAGACAGCCCCGAAGAAATACCTGCCTTGTACCGGATGATAAGAAATGAGGGATACGATATGGTGTCGGGATGGAAAAAAAACCGGCACGATCCCCTGACAAAAACCCTGCCGAGCCGGATATTTAATTCAACAGCCCGCAGGATTACCAGGATTAAGTTGCACGACTTTAACTGCGGCCTGAAAGCATACCGGAATGAGGTGGTGAAAAGCATTGAGGTTTATGGCGAGATGCACAGGTATATTCCTGTACTGGTTCGACAGGCAGGATTCATGAAAATTGGAGAGAAGGTAGTCACTCATCAGAAACGAAAGTACGGTATCTCAAAGTACGGCTTAGAACGTTTCCTGACGGGATACCTCGACCTGGTGACGGTCTCCTTCATCACCCGTTTTGGCAAACGACCTATGCACCTTTTCGGTACCCTCGGCACCCTGATTTTCCTCGTTGGATTCCTGGCCGCTGTTTACCTGGGTGCAAAAAAACTGTATAATGTATATCATAACATCAGGTCAATCCTGGTCACCGATAGCCCGTACTTTTATATTGCATTGACCTGTATGATTCTCGGAACTTTGTTCTTCCTTGCAGGCTTCCTGGGGGAACTGATCAACAGGAATTCGCCTGTAAGAAATTTTTATAGCATTGAGGATAAAGTAAATCTATAAATCTTGAAAGTAGTTGTCATTGGCCCCGCCTATCCCATGAGAGGCGGGGTGTCTAACTTTAACGAGCTGTATTCCAAAATCTTGCTGGATAAGGGATGGAATGTAAAGAACATTTCCTACCTGGCTGCTTTTCCTAAGTTCGTGTTTCCGGCCAAGATACCGCTGGAGGCCGGGCTGAGGCCCGAGAGGCTGGAGATTCATCCGCTCATCCACACGGTTTATCCGTATACCTGGCTCAGGGTAATTAACAGGATACGCGAAATGCAACCCGACCTGGTCATCGTCCACTACTGGTCAACGTGGCTGGCTCCTGCCCTGGGAACCATTCTTTATATGACACGCAGGTATCTTAAAAAAACCAAGATCATCGCTGTGGTCCATCATTACAAGCATCAGACAAAACCGGCAAAGAAACTCCTTGAGAAGTTTTTCTTCACCAGTGTGCACGGATGCATAACCATGGCAAAAACACTGAGGGATGATTTGAAGAGAATATACCGGAAAATGAAGGTGGAGTTTATTTACCACCCGGTGTATGTTGTTTTCGGGAACAAAGTATCCAAGGCGGAAGCCCGTTCTTACCTCAAGCTTAATGTGAAGGAGCCCGTGATCCTTTTCTTCGGGATCATACGTCCGTATAAAGGCCTCGACCTGTTGCTGCAGGCACTGGCGCATGAGGAAGTCAGGAAACTGGGACTGAGACTGATCGTGGCAGGTGAGTTCTCAAACTCAAAGGGAAAATACCTGCAGATGATCGCCGACCTGAAGCTGGAAAATCATGTAATCATTGTCGACGAGTTCATTCCCACTCCGGCAGTAAAGTATTATTTCTCTGCAGCCGACCTGATCATCCAGCCATACAAGTCGGCATCCCATAGCGGTATCACTCAGATTGCATACCAGTTTGAGCGCCCGATGCTGGTAACCGATGTGGGCGACCTGGCCGATATAGTGCCGCATATGAAAGTAGGATATGTCTCACCCGTCGATGCCGGATCCATCGCTGGATATATCGTTGATTTCTACATGAATAACAGAGCGGAAGAGTTTGCCCGTCACCTCAAAGTGGAAAAACAACGGTTCTCGTGGGATAATATGATCAACGGACTGGAAACGATGATGGCCGGACTGGATGAGAAACCGGGAACCTGATGTCAGACCATCCGCATGACCCGATGAACCCGGATTTGATGAAACAGGATTAGTCCCTGTCGGTATCACCCTGTAAATACAGAACCGGCAGTTCGACCAATGCACGGTTGTAATCTTCAGGTATTCCTATATCGATAAAATAAGCATCGGTTACCATACCGTACACTTTCTCCTTCCCGATCACCTGTTCCAGGAGATCTTTTTCGAAAGAGAACTTCGCGGGCAGGGGAAGGCCTGAAATGAATTCCTTTCTGACAAGATACACGCCCGCATTGATGAATCCCTTCCCCCTGCTGTTTTTACTAATAAATCCTGTAATCCTGCCGTCCCGGATGATCACTTTCCCGTACCTGGAGGTGTCATCCACATATCTCAGGCTCAGGGTCAGAGGGGAGTGCATCCTGTGATGGAATTCTTCCAGTGCAGCCGGAGCGAATGAAAACAATGTATCTCCGTTGAGGATGAAGACCTCATCGTGCCGGCATGATTGAAGTGACAGCCTGATCCCTCCCCCGGTGCCAAGCGGCTCTTTCTCAACAGCATAATCCAGTTTCATTCCACGGAACGAATCACCGAAATGCTCATATATGGGCTCATGCCGGTACCCCACCGACAGTACCACGTGGCCGAAATCATGTATACAGAGATACTGAAGCAGGTATTCAAGAAAGGGCTTTCCCCCTATGCGCACCATGCATTTTGGCAGGTTCCCCGTAACGCTCCTGAGCCGTGTTCCCAGTCCTCCTGCCAGTATAATGGCTTCGCGGATCATGTCTTTCCGAAGATGTTTCTCTCGATGATCTCACAAATGATATGCCCGATGAGGATGTGGGCTTCCTGGATACGGGGAGTATCATCGGAGGGCACGGCAAGCAGGAGATCCACCATGTTCTTCATTTTCCCCCCGGTGATGCCTGTTAATCCGATAGTGGTCATCTTCATTCCTTTTGCACATTCAACGGCTTTCAGGATATTCCCGGACGTTCCGCTGGTGGATATGGCGATGAGGGTATCACCCGCTTTCCCATGTGCCCTGATGTATCTTGCATATGCTTCGGTGAAGGAATAGTCGTTTGATACAGCCGTGATAAATGATGTGTTGGTGTGGACCGCTTCAGCCGGCAGGGGAGGACGGTCGAGATAGAACCGGCCGGAGAGTTCTGCCGCCAGGTGCTGGGCGTCAGCCGCGCTGCCGCCGTTCCCGCAGAAAAACACTCTCCCTCCTGCCTGCAGGCACCGGGTAATGGTTTGTGCCGCCGTATCGATTCGTTTGATCATGTCCGGATCGTCGGCAATCTTTTGCTTTGTCTCAATGGAGCGGAAGATAATACTTCTCGTCATGGGATTGTTATTTGATGGTCCAGGTTTTCAGTCCGTTCTCCGTGAATTCATAGCGATGGATGTCACCTCCGAATTTCTTCAGTGCTTCAATCACCTTGAAGCGGGTGTTATCAGGGCAGTAGAAGAGCATGAAACCGCCGCCACCGGCCCCCGAAATTTTCCCTCCCGTTGCACCGGCTTTCATAGCCGTGTGGTAGATCTCCTCGAGGGTGTCGTTGCTGATACCGTCGGCCATCTGCTTCTTGTAATGCCAGCCGAAATTCAGGATCTCACCTACCTGGTCAGTCTGTCCCTTCAGCAATGCCTCCTTCATCAGTAAAGCTTGTTCCTTGATCTTATGCATGGCTTCGATGGATGACTGTCTGTTAGTCTCAACACTATGCTTTTGCTGTTCGATGATCCTCACCGATGTGCGGCTGACCCCCGTATTATACAGGATAAGGTTATAAGCCAGCTCACTGAGCGTCTCGGTTTTCATCCGCAGGGGATTAACGATCACCTTGTCGTCCTTGTAAAATTCCATGAAGTTCACGCCGCCGAAGGTGGCGGCATACTGGTCCTGTTTACCCCCCGGCAGGTCGAGGTCGATCCTTTCGATCCGGTAAGCAAGGTGTGCCAGATCGTAGTCGCCAAGCGGGAGGCCCAGCCATTCGGCAAACACTCCCAGTACGGTTGTCACCAGCGTGGATGAGCTTCCCAGTCCTGATCCCGGAGGAGCATCCACGTGGGTGGTGATCTCGAACGAAAGGGGTTGCTGAGTGAAATCTTTCACAATACGGTTGTAGATACCCTTGATCAGGTCGAGCTCTCCGTTGATCTCCAGCCGTTCATGGGAGGGCAGCGTCAGGCTCAATTCCCTGTCGGGGGCGTGAATGATAATCCGGTGATCATCCCTGGGCCTGATGGTGGCATACGCATACATATTGAGCGTTGCATTCAGTATGGCTCCCCCGTAAAGGTCTGAGTAGGGTGAAACGTCCGATCCCCCGCCGGCCAATCCTATCCTGAGCGGTGCTTTACCTCGTATGATCATGATGGTGTTGATTTGCTTTCTGCAGATAAGGTCTCAATAGTCTTAACCATGCGTTGCCAGCTGAACAGCTTCTTCTGTTCCCTCACCCCGGCGGTGAACTCTTCTCCCCGTTCATGGTCGATGAAATCGCTGACGGCAGTAATGATGGGTTCCACCGAGGGATCGACCACATACCCTGCTTTGCCGTGCGGTACGATCTCAGACAGACCTCCCGCATTGGTTACCAGCATGGGTTTTTCAAAGTGATAGGCTATCTGTGTTATGCCGCTCTGGGTGGCGCTCCTGTAAGGCTGTATAACCAGATCGGAAGCACAGAAATAACTGGCTACGTTATCATCAGGTATATAGTGGGTGTGCAGCAATACATCTTTCTGCATGCTATACTTCTCGATGATACTGAGATAAGGGGCGGGGCTGGTATAAAATTCACCGGCCACCAGCAGCCGCAGGAACGGATAATGCTGCCGCAGGGCGGCAAAGGCATAGATAAGAAGATCCAAACCCTTGTATTCCCTTATAAATCCGAAGAAAAGGAGGTATCGGAGCGAAGGATCAAGCGAGAGGTTCCTTATGGCCTGTTCCCGCGAAATGGCTTCTCCATAATTGTCATACAAGGGATGAGGGCAATAAGCTGCCGGCCTGGAAGTGTCGAGGGTACGCAGATCATTCAGCACCGAGTGTGACATGCCGACAAAGGCATCCACAGACCTGATGAAGTACCGTGTTAGTGACCTGTCAGCCGGATGGCTTTCATGAGGAATGACATTATCGAGGATGGATATAATACGGGTTTTTGGGTTCTTCCGGATGATCCTTGCCAGCGCTCCGAAACAGGGAGCCATGAACGGGTGCCAGTACTTAATGATCACCAGGTCGGGATCCTCATTACGTATCATCCTCCCCGCACGGAACCAGTTAAGGGGCCATACCGAGTGAATGGTGATCCTTATGTCGAGATCCTCCGGAGGACGACTGTCAGCATACTGTGTCTTTCCCGGGAAAAACAGGCGTGGGTATTGGAGGACGAAGGTGTGGATGATCACTTCATACCCTTCCGACATGAAAGCTCTTGCAAGCCTTTCATTGTAGCTGGCCAACCCCCCGCGCAGGGGATAGGCGGTACCAATAATGATGACTTTCCCTTTCGCCACGGTACAACGGTTACTCGAAATGTAAAAGTACGTATTTTTACCAAAAAGCCCTGCTTCCCGTTACAGCCCACTCCAATATCTCAGTTTCTCAGCTACCTCCTTGTCGATAGGGAAGGTCATATCATCTTTTGTCAGTTCACAGATTTTTCTCCACCGGAACGACTGGCTTCCCTCCTTCATTTCCGTAAAATCGAAAGGCCGGTCGGATATCCTGAAACGGAGGGGCCCGGTGAAACGTGCCAGGTAGTAAATGCTGATTAGCTGGTACCCTTGAAAAAAAGACGCTTCCTGGTAAAAATCAGTGGTATAGAAATGAGAGATAATCTCAATCTCCTGACCGAACTCTTCCATAGCCTCTCTCTTTAGGCAGTCGACGGGCCCTTCACCCTGGATAAGCCCGCCGCCGGGAAATTTGGTCATGCACATATCGAACATGTACTCATCGCTGACCAAAACCTCCTGCTTATCATTAATGATAATGGCATAGATCCTGATGATAAAGTTCCCATGTTCTTTTGTCTTTTCAGTCATCCCCGCACTGTTTTTTAATACATTCAATAATAGCACTGGTATGGGACGGATGGAACCAGCGCATGTTTTTATCCTTTCTGAACCATGTTAACTGTTTCCTGGCATAGTTCCTCGTGTTTTTCTTTATGCGTTCGCGCGCCTCTTCCAGGCTGATCTTCCCGTCAAACGTGTCGAACAGTTCCTTATAGCCCACCGTATGCAGGGCATTCAGATGCCTGAAGGGATAGAGACACCGGGCTTCTTCTTCCAGCCCATACTTAAACATTTCTTCCGTCCGTTGGTTGATCCGCTGATAGAGATGATCCCTGTCCATATCCAGTCCGATCCTTATAATGTTGAATGGTCTCCTTTTCTTTTCCCCGGTGAGAAAGACGGAGTATGGCTTGCCGGTCATCATGGTCACTTCCAGTGCCTTGAGTATTCTCCGGTGATTTTTCAGATCGACCGTGCGGTAGTAATCCGGATCGGTCATTTTCAGCTGCATACGCAGGCTCTCAATGCCCTCATCCCGGTATTTTGTGAGCAAT
>JAXDBV010000300.1:0-5477 GCA_034678415.1 Bacteroidales bacterium | reverse complement strand
ATCCAGCAGATCCTTAACAAGATCATTCATCCCTCCCTCGTAAGCTTTCATGATATCCTCCTTTTTCGCCGATGTCCGTGCGGTCCATTCTTCGGGCTTATCAGCCGACCGCTCAAGGATATTCCAGGTGTCAGGGATGACCCCTTGGAAGAGTTTAAAAAGGTAACAACCCAGCCCACGTGACCTGTTCCTGAAATCATCCGGATCGAGAGAGAAACGCTGCATCAGTGTTATCGCTTCCTCCCCTGCTTTTCTGAGACGGGTGTAAAATTTGTTTTGTATGGCCATCAGGTTATCATGGTAGTCGGTGATGAATGCGTCATTGTTCAGTTGCTCGAACAACCGCTGGTCATTTGCCTGGAACTGTTCCCTGAAGAGCTGCATACCTAGGCTTTTAATCTGCCGCGTCATCTTCCACGACTTGCCTTCCCTCATGAGGGCTTCAGCATACTGTACCAGCCATCTCCTGAGCGTTTTGTTGGTCCCCGCTTCCAGCATCAGATGTACAATCGCTTCATCCAGCACACGGTCATTATTCAACTCAACCATAAACCCGGAAGACAATCCCATCTCCCTGGCAAAATTCTGTATCACGCGCTGAAAAAAGCTGTCGATGGTCCATACCGAGAAACGGCCATAATCGTGCAGTATCAGCATCAGTATTTTTTGTGCCCGTTCATTCACCTCTTCCGGCAACAGGTTAAATTCACGGCAGAGGGGATCACGGAAATCTGATTCCTTCTTCGTGGCCAGTTTGTTCAGCTCACCGATGATCCGTGATTTCATCTCGGCGGTGGCCTTATGGGTAAAGGTCACTGCCAGTATATGTCTGTAGGTTAAGGGATTGCGGAACAGGAGCCGCAGGCAGTCGAAGGCCAGCCGGTATGTCTTTCCCGATCCTGCTGATGCCTGGTATATGATCACTGGTGCCATGATATACAACCGCTCCCTTTTTTGCTCAATAAAAATACATCATATAGGCAAATTACGGGGAATAATCTATCAACAACCCGAAATATTCTTTATTTTGGCAGAAAGCAATGTTCGTTAAAATGGAACTACCGGAAGACCGTTACGCATCGATGAAGTACAACCGTTGCGGGCGCAGCGGTGTGCTGTTGCCTGCCATTTCGCTCGGGTTGTGGCATAACTTCGGCAACGTTGACACGTTCACCACACAGCGTCATATCATTCGCTTCGCCTTTGATTCAGGCATTACCCACTTCGACCTGGCAAACAATTACGGTCCGCCTCCGGGATCAGCAGAGACCAACTTCGGAAGGATCCTGAAAACGGACCTGGCCCTTCACAGGGACGAAATGATCATCTCCACCAAGGCAGGCTATACCATGTGGCCAGGGCCTTACGGTGATCACGGCTCAAGGAAATACCTCCTGGCCAGCCTCGACCAGAGCCTAAGACGGCTGAAGCTCGACTATGTTGATATTTTCTATTCCCATCGCCCCGACCCCGACACCCCCCTGGAAGAGACCATGGATGCACTTGCATCAGCGGTCAAACAAGGGAAAGCCCTCTATGCCGGTATCTCGAACTATAATGCTGAACGTACACGGGAAGCAGTACAGGTACTCCGAAAAATGGGTACCCCCTGCCTTATACACCAGATGAAATACTCCATGCTGGTACGCAAGCCGGAAGAGGGATTGCTGACCGTCCTCGACAAGGATGGTGTGGGATGCATCGCGTTCTCACCCCTGGCCCAGGGCTTGCTTACCGATCGCTACATGAAAGGAATACCTGCCGGATCAAGAGCCTCCAAACGCCATGGATTCATGAGGAAAAAGGATATCACCCCTGAACTCATGCAGAAGATCAGGAAACTCAATCGTGTGGCAAAAATAAGAGGACAGACCCTGGCGCAGATGGCGCTGGCATGGCTCCTGAAAGACCAACGGGTGACATCGGTGCTCGTCGGCGCCAGCAGCGTGGAACAACTGCGCGAGAATATCAACGCCCTGAAAAACCTCTTCTTTGAAGAAGAAGAATTGAACATCCTGGAACAAATACTGTCAAGTTAACGTATAATTATTTATTCCACATTCGTCTTTTAATGACAACCTCCATGAGTATCACCTTTAAAACCAGCATGTTACTTTCATGCATGGCCATGATCATCTTCTTTTCAGGATGTGAAGATACCCAACCTGACAGCCCTGATTATAAACGGGATTACAAGCAGGATATGAAGGATCTTATCATGGCGGTGAGCAACGACGCACGGGAAACAGAAAAAAAATTCGTTGTCGTTCCTCAGAACGGTGAGATGCTCACAACCCTGAATTTTAAGCTGGGCGGGTACCCTGATACGGAATTCCTGGGAACCATCAACGGACTGGGACGAGACCGCCTGTTCTACGGCTATCATGGCATGGACTTGTTAACCCCTCCCTGGGTGTACGAGAACATCATCTTTTTCCTGCAGAAGGCAATGATCTATAAGAAGGTTATCCTCGTTACCGACTTTTGTTCGACGAAGGAAAATATCGACCAGTCCTATCTTACCAATAGTTACTATTCATTCATCTCTTCCGCCTCACCCACATTTGAGCTGGACAGGATACCTCCATATCCCTCCGATCCGAATAATGGTAACCATGATGATATCGATTCCCTTCTGCTGGTGAAGAACTATGTATATATCCGCGATCCGGGTATCCTGTGGTCGTCCAAAGGCAATTTTATTGAGAGCATCCTGGGAACAGACTTTGATCTCCTCATCACCAGCCTGTATTTCCATGACGAGCCGTTCAGCTATTCCGAGGTCCAGGCGCTGAAGATAAAAGCCTGCGGGAACAAGCGGCTGGTGCTGGCCTGTCTGCCTATAGGAGCGGCGGAAAACGACAGGTATTACTGGCAAGCCGGGTGGAGTAGCAGCCCGCCCGACTGGCTCGGGGAAGAGAACCCCGACGCGCCTGGGAGTTACTCCGTGGAGTACTGGTCACCGGAATGGCAGGAAGTCATTTTCGGTAACGAGGATTCATATGTGGACAGGATATTACAGACCGGGTTTGACGGTATTTACCTTGAAGGAGCCGATGCGTTTGAATATTTCGAGAAGATGGATGAAGAATAATCGGGTTACATTTTCCTTTCAGGATCTCCTCAACCGCCTTTCCGGATCGCCTTCTATCCAATGATCATCAATCGTAAAATTTACCCTCTGAGGCTTGAACATCTCTCCTGAAACATGCACAACGCATGTATGACAGAACCACACTGTTTTCCGGTTTGCATATCACCCGTATACAGCAAAATCCCAGTTCATGCCGACGGTTATGGCTGTTCCTGCAACGATAACGGGCAGCGCCAGCCTCATCACCGGTCAGGAACATAAAACACCGGTAGTTCGATGAGCGTCCTGACATCTCTTCTCCCCCTGTTGCTCTTTCAGGCAAACGGAAACATGATGGAAACTTTTCAGAGACAAATGTCGGATTGTGATCCTTACTGTCTGGCGTTGTCCTTCTCTTCTCTTCACAATCGCCACAATTTCCTACCTTTGTTCATTCATAAAACCGTATCATGAAGGTTGTCGTGGGTTTATCGGGAGGTGTTGATTCCAGTGTGGCCGCCTACCTGCTGAAAAAAGCAGGTCACGAGGTGACAGGTTTGTTTATGATCAACTGGCATGAAACCACAGGCACCCTGTCGGGCAGCTGTCCGTGGGAAGAGGATTTGCTTATCGCGCAGCTGGTTGCTCACAGGCTTGACATACCGGTCCATTCTATTGATCTCAGCGAGCCCTACCGTGAACGGGTGGTTGATTATATGTTCAGGGAATACCGACAGGGTCGTACCCCCAATCCCGATGTGCTCTGCAACAGGGAAATCAAGTTTGACCTGTTTATGAAGGTAGCTGAAAACCTGGGCGGGGAAATGGTTGCCACCGGTCACTATTGCCGGAAGGAGATGTTTGAGAAGGATGGCATGCCGGTATACCGTCTGCTGGCCGGTGTTGATTCGGCCAAGGACCAGAGTTATTTCCTCTGCCAGTTGTCACAGCAACAGCTGAGTCGTTCACTGTTTCCGTTAGGCGACCTGTTCAAGTCCGACGTGCGCCGTATCGCCGGTGAACAGCGGCTGCCTACAGCACAGAAAAAAGACTCGCAGGGCATATGCTTCGTTGGAAAGGTCAACCTGCCCCTCTTCCTGCAGCAGAAGCTGGAACCGAAACAGGGTTCTATCGTCGAGATACCTGCCGACAGCGATTTATATCTGCGACAAACGGCAAGGGATATCAGGCGTATCATCAATAACGGCACGTTCGAGATGTTGAGTACCCCTTATTCTTATGAGCCTCAGATGGGCCGGGCGGTAGGAGAACATAACGGCGCCCATTTCTTTACCATCGGGCAGAGAAAAGGACTTAACGTGGGCGGAATGAAAGAACCCCTGTTCGTGATTGCCACAGACGTGAAAACCAATATCGTGTATGTGGGACAGGGACAGGATCACCCGGGATTATACCGCAGGGGACTGTTCATCAAGAAGAAAGACATTCACTGGGTAAGACCTGACGTGGCAGTGGCCGATCCCCGACCCTTATCCTGCTGTGTAAGAATCCGTTACCGTCAGCCCCTGCAACAGGCAAATATTTTCTTCGTCCCTGAAGGGGCTCATTGCATTTTCGAAAGAAAACAGCGGGGGATCACCAGCGGACAGTACGCGGCATGGTATACCGGGGATGAACTGGTCGGATCGGGAGTGATCGATTGAACGGTGTGAAGCATGGCCGGTGATTACGAAGGGATCCAACGGAGAAGTCATTGATTATCACTAATCCTTCCTTCTCAACATGTCAAGGCAATCCAGCACGGCATCCTTGAACAGCAAGGTATCGGTACTGCAGGCAATAAGGGTATATCCCTGGCAGATATATGGTTTTACCGCCGCAGCGTTTATCCCGAATATACCCATGGGTGTCTTTTTACGGAAACATTTTTCGCGCACCCGCGCGATCTGTTCTTGTATCTCCGGATCATCCACCTTCCCTGTTCTCCCGGCACTGGCTGAATAATCGTAAGGGCCGATAAAGATGGCATCATACCCTTCCACCTCCAGGATGCTGTCAATATTGCTGAACGCTTTCACATGTTCCAGTTGTAAGATGATCACGTGCCTGTTGTTGGCCTCACGCACGTATTCTCCGAATGACAGCCCGTAGTCATTTGCTCTGGCGACGCCCACACTGCGTGTGCCGCGGTGCGGGTACGTGCAGAGCTCCACCACACGCCTGGCTTCCTCAGCCGTCTGCACCTGGGGCACAATGATGCCCTCGGCACCCATGTCGAGCACCTTTTTGATCCATATCTCATCCAGCAGCGGCACCCTTACCACCCCTGAACAGGAAGGGGACAGGCTTTGGAGCATGAGCTGGATATCCCTGAATCCGAGTGCGGAGTGCTCACCGTCAATAAAAACCCAGTCGTAACCTGCCGCGGAGACCAGTTCAGCCA
>JAXDBV010000299.1:0-13380 GCA_034678415.1 Bacteroidales bacterium | reverse complement strand
ATGAGACAAATACAGAAGCATATCCTGTACGGTTCGGATCACCGCAGACATACGGTTTCGGAAATCAGTACGGTAATCCTGTGGCATCGGCGTATTACTCTGACAACTTTGACAAGGGGAATAAGCTGGTTTTTAACGGCTATATGGAACTGTATCCTGTGAGGAATAAGCTGACATATAAATTCTCTTACAACCAGGATCTGGAGAATTGGACAAGCAGAAGCTACACTCCTTTGTTCAATGTGGGAGGCTCTCAGGGGGTGAGGAAATCAAGCCTGTCAAAGACCTATGGCAACTCATCACGACAGATCATTGATAACCTGCTGACGTTCAAAAACGCATCAGGTGAGCTCAGCTATACACTGATGGTGGGCCAGTCAACACGCGTGGAAAAGTCAGAAACCCTTACCGGATCAGCCCTTGATGTTCCCGGGCTGGATGAACAGTCGAAATACATCATCCTGGGATCGTTCAGAGACCGCAATGCCAGTGACGGGGCGAACAGGTACAATGGCCTTTCATTCTTCACCCGGGGAACGTTCAACCTCGGTGAAAAATACCTGGCCACGATTACATTCAGGGCTGATGCCAGCTCAAAGTACCAGAAAAAATGGGGGTATTTCCCTTCGGTGGGGATTGCATGGAACATGACACAGGAACCTTTCATGAAAAACCAGTCATTGTTCAGCTATCTCAAAGTGAGAGCAAGCTGGGGACTACTGGGCAATGATAATGTACCTGCCAACTCAACCGTTATCCTGGGACAGTCAGGCGCCGGCAGCTCGGGAATCTTTGGCGATGAACTTGTTGACGGACTGGGCGCACAAACCGTGGTACAAAATTATCTGAGATGGGAAGTAGTGAATGAATTTGATGTCGGAGTGGACTTTACCACCACAAATAATAAGCTGTCAGGAGATGTAGACCTCTATCACCGTACCACCAATAATGTAGTTTTCTTTGCCCCGATTGCCACCGGCGGAGGTGTTGCCGAACTGCTTGGTAATAACGGAAGTGTTGTGAATGCCGGAGTAGAACTGAATCTTAACTGGAAGGAACAGTTTACCAACGAACTTACAATGAATATAAACCTTAATGCTACCACCGTACTTAACAGGGTTACGAAACTGGAAGGACGTGAATATATCCCCAGCGGATATGTAAGAGGCAATTACACCACACGTACCGCCGTAGGCCATCCCATCGGTTCATTCTATGGTTATGAAATTGCAGGCGTATACAAGAGCGAAAGCGAAGCGTTAAGGGATGAAGTGTCACAGGTTATCAAAGGCGCAGGTTTCTTTAAGTATAAGGATCAGAATAATGATAACATAATAAATGAGGAGGACAAGGTATACCTGGGAAGCCCGATCCCATGGCTCATCACCGGCCTTGACCTGGGATTGAGCTATAAACAGTTTGATCTGAATATTTCGCTCTTTGGCCAGATCGGTAATAAAATACTGAATGCCAAGAGAATGAACAGAGATATATTCTCCGACGGAAACTATGACCAGGATTTTTATAAGAACCGGTGGACCGAAAATAATCTTTCTGATAAATATCCGTCAGCACTGGCATATAACTTCTCATATACTCAGCAGGCCAATGATTTCTTTGTTGAGAATGGATCCTTCGGAAGGATCCAGAACATTACCATTGGTTACAACACCGGCAGGCTCAGGTTCATCCCCGACTTGAGGGTATATATTACCGCACAGAGACCATACACCTATTTCCGTTATAAAGGTTTCACCCCCGAGATCGGAGGCAGTCCGATAAACACCGGGATAGACAATTCGGTTTACCCATTGCAGGCGGTATATACACTGGGATTTAAGGCAAACTTTTAATTGAAAATATCAACACGATGAAAAAGCTGCATATACTATTAATAATAATCGGATTACTCGCCATTGCCGGCTGTGAAGATTTCCTTGAAATTCGGCCGGAAGGGACCATACCCACTTCAGGCATTGATTATAGCAAATCAGAGAATATCTTTCTCTCTGTGAGTGCCTCCTATGCCAAGCTTAGAAACTGGGGTGCACATGTGTTTCCGTATATCGGCGCCTTTGAGATTGCTTCCGACAATGCCGACAAGGGCAGCACACCGGAGGATAATCCCACGATGCTTGAATTTGACAACTTCACTTACCAGTCGACGAACGGGTTGCTGAATAGCCTTTGGGAGTCATTCTATGATATCGTGAGCGGAGCCAACTATGCGATACACCAGATGCCCCTGTTCCACGAGGCACTGCTCAACAGCGAAGACAAGCTGTACGCTATGCAGTGCCAGGGTGAAGCCAAAACTATCCGAGCCTACGCATATTTTAACCTGACGCGGCTCTTCGGAAGAGTACCCATCATCGATACAGTGCTGACAGCAGAAGAGCTGGCTTCAGTACCACAAGCTTCCACAACACGGTTATATGAATTTATCGAGAAAGATCTTGAAGAAGCGATTGAGATACTGCCAAATCAGTATGCAAAGGAATGGGCCGGAAGAATCACAAAATATACCGCCATTGCCCTCAAAGCCAAGGTGCATCTCTATCAGGAAGAGTGGGATTCGGTAGCGGTACTCACTGACAGGATCATCGCATCGAACAGGTATGGATTGCTCTCCGGGTTCCGCGAAGTGTTCAGTATTGAAGGTGAAAACAGCCGTGAATCACTGTTCGAAATACAAAGCTCCACGCTTGGAAAGACCACCGGTGATATGACCTATATTGAATATGCCTATGTACAGGGTCCGCGTGGTAATAGCCCGACGAACATGCAGGGATGGGGTTTCTGCACCCCAAGCCAGAATCTTATTGACTTCTTTACTGCCCGGGGCGAGGTGGTCAGACCTGCAACCACCCTGCTTTACAGGGGAACAAAGACTCCTGAGGGCGACAGCATTAAAGCGAATTGTTCAAACCCGGTGTACAACGGTAAGGTGTATACACCATCCTATTACAATAAATGGAATTACAATGGTTATGGATTTGACCATAATATTCGCATTCTCCGTTACCCGGATATCCTGCTGATGTATGCCGAAGCCAAGGTAAGGGGAGCATCTGCTGCCACGGTTAGCGGGCTTTCGGCCGATGATGCCGTCAACCTTGTCAGGGACCGTGCCGAACTTGTACCGCTGAATGGTGTAACGCTTCAGCAAATATGGGATGAACGGCGTGCCGAGCTCGCCCTGGAAGAGGACAGGTTCCTCGACCTGATCCGTACCGGACAGGCTCACGCAGCCTTGGCTTCAAAAGGATTTGTTGCCGGCAGGCATGAAGTATACCCGATACCGGCCGCACAGATGCAGCTGAATCCCAATCTCACTCAAAACATTGGATATAATTAATACGATCATTCCGCACTTTTATGTTTAACCAAAACACTATTACAATGAAAGACAAATTCAGATTAACAGGAACTCTGATGATCATGATGCTGGTCATTATTAGTTCGGTTTTCAATTCCTGCAAAAAGGATGATGGAGACAATGATAACGGGAAAATTGATCCCGGTACTATTGCAACACAGAACCTAGTAGCCTATTTCCCTTTTGACGGGGATCCAACAGAAGAGATAGCAAATTTAACTCCCACTTTGCAGCCCAATGTAACCTATGTGACCGGTCGCCGCGGACAGGCTTATCAGGGAGCTAATGCTGCACATCTTCTGTATACACTGCCTGCCGCCAGCAAGATGAAGACCCTGACATCATTTTCTGTTGCCATGTGGCTTAAGTCACCCCTGGTAACAGGCGACCCTGAAGCTACCATCTTTGAGATCGGAAAATCGGATGATCTATTCTGGGGCAATTTGAAAATTGGATTGCTGCGACTGGAGGCCACCGCTGACTCACTGAACCTGAAAGCATTCTTCTATAAAGATGGCGCTGCCTGGGCCGGCCAGCATATCGGGTACTCCGATGATATTTTCCCGATTAACACCTGGATGCATCTGGTATTGATGTACGATGAAAATACATCAAAGTTCTTCATTTACAAGGATGGTGTGAAAGTGACAACGAACCCGGGAGTTGAGGACAGGTGGGCTGTCGGCGATGATGTTTCCCCAAGGCCTAAGCTTGGTCCGCTGGCATTTGTAAATGCAGATAAAATCAATATCGGGGCATGGCGTACTAAGACTGAAGGCGGTCTCACCGACAACTGGATGGGCTGGTTCCTTGGAAACCTCGATGAGCTTCGTGTTTATGACAGGGCACTTACCGCCACTGAAGTGAAGGACCTGTACGATGCAGAAGTAACGCAGATCGAATAAAGTATTGACCTTCAGGAAAGGGAGGACCTGGCTTTGCCTGCACCTCCCTTCCTTTTTCATTAATTCTTCCCCAGGATGAGAATGAAATGTCTCATTTGCAGTATTTCTATACTCTTTACCCTGGCAGCATGCCACAAGGATAAAACGGATCCCTATCATGAGATAATGATCGATTCGGCGGTTGTTAATGGTTTGTATGCTCCTAACCTTTCGAAACTAAAAGACGTGGATTATGAGACTGTTGTCATTCAACTTATGTTCAGCGAAAGGATTGACACACCCCTGTTCAATCAGGGAAAAGTTCATCTTTACGGTGCAACAGAACTCCCTTATACATACCGGTTTGAGGATAACTCAAAAATCCTGATCATCACTCCGGGCCAGCCTCTTGTTCCACTGACATCTTACAGGTTTCTGTTCGACCAGGGGCCTAACCTTGGCGGATTTTTCTATGAAAGCCATTCATTCACCTTCCGCACAAGGCTCGATACAACCCCCAAATTCCCTGAAATATCGGATGATTCACTATTGACGCTTGTTCAGAGAAAAACCTTTGATTATTTCTGGGGTTATGCGCACCCGGTCTCCGGTCTTGCACGTGAACGGCTGGGTTCCGGGGAAACGGTCACCTCAGGGGGAAGCGGATTCGGGCTCATGGCAATACTGGTTGGCATCGAACGGGGATTTATTACCCGTCAGGAGGGATTTGAGAGACTGAATACCGTTGTTCAGTTCCTCCTGCGTCCTGAAACAGACCGGTTTCACGGAGCCTTCCCACACTGGCTGAACGGATCCACAGGAAAAGTGATACCTTTCAGCCCAAATGACAACGGGGGAGACCTGGTGGAAACCGCATTCCTGATGCAGGGCCTGATCACCGTAAGAGAATATTTTAAAGATGGCAGCTCTGAGGAACAGCAGATGTGTGATTCCATCACGGTGCTGTGGGAAGGTGTGGACTGGAACTGGTACCGTAAAAATGACCAGAACATCCTTTACTGGCACTGGTCGCCCGATAAGGGATGGATAATGAATATGGGAATATCAGGCTGGAATGAAGCTCTTATCGTTTATGTGCTGGCCGCTTCATCTCCCACACATTCCATCCCGTTGCAGGTTTATACACAAGGATGGGCGCGTAATGGCGCGTACCCTATGATCAACAACAATGAATTCTTTGGTATAAGGCTCCCGCTCGGTGAAAATTACGGCGGACCTCTTTTCTTTAGCCAATATTCGTTCCTTGGTCTCGACCCGCGCAATCTCACCGACCAGTATGCCTCCTACTGGGAACAGAATGTTGCACACACCCTCATAAATCATGCGTATTGTAAGGCCAACCCCAGGGGTTATACAGGCTATTCCAACCACTGCTGGGGACTGACGGCCAGCGATATTCCTAATGGCTACAGCGCCAGTTCACCCCTGAATGACCTGGGAGTAATAGCCCCTACAGCCGCTCTGTCCTCTCTCCCCTATACCCCTGAAGAGGGCATGAAGGCGCTCAGGTTTTTTTACTACATACTGGGCGACAAACTCTGGGGAAAGTATGGTTTTTATGATGCTTTTAACCTGTCACAGGCGTGGTGGGCTGGCTCATATATCGCCATTGATCAGGGACCCATCGTGACCATGATAGAAAATTACCGTACCGGCTTGCTGTGGAACCTGTTCATGCGCTGTCCGGAAGTGAAGGCAGGACTCACCAGCCTGGGGTTCCAAAGCCCCTGGCTGACAAAATAATTCAGATGGTAAAAAGCTCCCGAAGGTATATACCGTCGATCACATTTTATAACCAAAGCTTGTGCGTTCCTTCCGGCAGCGAAAGACGTATGTCACAGGCACAATACCTCAGTTAACTAACATCAGGAAAGATTGAAATGAAAAATTATCCCAAAATCATTAAAATATTGTTCCTGGCAGCCTTCATGATGGCATCGTGTAAGCAACCTCAACCACCTGAATACAGATCCGGGGATAAGGTTGATTATCCATTGACCACTGATGAGGAAGTGATGCTAGATTCCATCCAGCATAAAACCTTCCTGTACTTCCTGAATGAACATCATCCCGAAAAGGGGATTGTCAAAGACCGCACAGCAGCCTGGGCTCCTGCCAGCATAGCAGCCACCGGATTTGGCTTACCTGCGTTTGCCATCGGTGCGGAAAGAAACTGGATACCCCGTGAGCAGGCGGCTGAAATTACCCTCTCCATCCTCAAATTCTTTATTCATTCCGTTCAGAATGCCGACACAATTTCAACAGGATATAAAGGTTTTTATTACCATTTTCTGAAGATGGATTCAGGAACACGAGAATGGAATTGCGAACTCTCCTCGGTGGATACCGGCCTGCTCATGATGGGAATCATATTTGCCAGAAATTACTTCCATCTTGATAACACGGTGGAAAATGAAATACGCTCCCTGGCTGCCAGGCTCCTGGAGAGAGTTGACTGGAATTTCATGGAAATGCCTGCCGGCGGTGAATACGAGTATACAATCTCCATGGCCTGGACACCGGAGAAAGGCCTCCATCATATGGGCTGGAGAGGTTACAATGAAGCCCTGTTCCTTTATATACTGGCAGCCGGCAGCGGAATGAAAAACATCGAACAGAGCTACCGGTCATGGATAAAATCCTACCGTTGGCATACTCCTTATGAAGGCCTCCAGCATGTGGCTTTCCCTCCCCTCTTCGGACACCAGTTTTCCCATGCATTCATCGACTTTCGCCAGCTGGCCGATGAATACATGAAGGCCAAAGGCACGGATTACTTCGATAATTCCCGTCGGGCCACGTATGTACAACAACAATATGCCATAGATAACCCCGGGGGCTGGACCGGCTATGACTCCCTCTGCTGGGGTATCACCGCCAGTGATGGACCAACCGGGGAATATAATTTCGATGATAAACAATTCCTGGGCTATGCCGGCAGAGGAACCAGCGGCCCGGATTACAATTACTTCGATGACGGAACCATTGCACCTTATGCTTCTATTTCATCCCTTCCTTTCGCCCCGGAGATCGTCCTGCCTACCATCCGGTCACTGAATAAAAGATACGGAGATATTCTTTGGGGCCGTTATGGTTACTATGACGCTTTCAACCCCACTGCCAAGTGGGTGGACAATGATTACATCGGCATCGACCAGGGACCCATGCTGATCATGATTGAAAATTTCAGGACAGGACTGGTGTGGAATGCTGTGATGAATGACCCGATAATACAGAAAGGACTCAGTATCCTTGGATTCGAATACCTGAAATCCGATACTTCCCCCTGATATGTTTTTTTAATAATATGTTTTATTAATAATAATTAATTAAATTATTTTGAATGAACCATCAATAATATGAAGACATTATTTAATAAAATACAACTCGCCTTATTTTTTTTAATGATAACGTTTTCATATATTAATGCTCAGGTTAATATTCTGGATGAATTTGAAACCAGGGAAGGATGGTCTTTCATAAAGTCCGATGGTGTTGACCTGCACCTGACGGTTGAGAAAGGATTGACGGGGAATGCCATACGCCTCGATTATGATTTCACCAAGGGCACCGGTTACGGCGGGATACAAAAAAACATTCCCGTTGACCTGCCCGACAACTATGAATTCACCTTTTACCTGAAAGCCGAATCACCCCCTAACAATTTTGAAATAAAGTTCATTGACAGTACCGGGAATAATGTATGGTGGATGAACAACCGTAACTACGATTTCCCGGAGGGATGGAAAAAGATCCGTATCAGGAAAAGACATATCTCTTTTGCCTGGGGTCCCACATCCGATAAAGACCTGAGGAGGATCGACCGGATTGAATTCACCATTGCATCCTTTGTCGGCGGGAAGGGAACCGTTTGGATCGATAATCTCACTTTTAAGGCTCTCCCTCCTGAACAGCAGGATTATCCCATTCCGTCTGTCACGGCTTCCTCCTCCCTTAAGAACCATATGCCGGGCACCATGACCGACCATTCTTTATTGACCGCCTGGGAAAGCCACAAAAGAAAACACCAGGAGATCACGGTTGACTTTAAAACACGGAGAGAATTTGGCGGATTGCATATTCAATGGCTGAAAGAAAAGCATGCCGAAAGCTTTGATGTTCACCTGTCGGATGACGGAAAACGCTGGGAGAAGGTTTATTCAGTAACATCCAATCGCAGCCATACCAGCTTTATACGGTTACCTGAGACCGAAGCAAGGTTTGTCAGGATAAATCTCTTAAAAAGCGCTTCCGGCAACCGGTATGGAATAGCGGAGATACAGTTCCCGGATATCATGAATTCCCTCACAATGAATGATTTTTTTAGCTATGTTGCCAGACACTCGCCATACGGGGACTATCCAAGGTATTTTTCCGGGCAGGCATCGTATTGGACCATCACAGGGGTGAACAGCGATACCAGGGAGGCTCTACTGAATGAAGACGGGATGGTGGAGGTGGAGAAGGGCCGTTTCTCCATCGAACCGATGATCAGAATCGATAATACCCTTTATAACTGGAGCAATGTGACCTCTCTCCAATCGCTCGGTGGCAAGGAGGAATGCCGTGATCTTTGTTTCATCCCCTCCGTAACGTGGAATTGCAGTGATCTGAGGTTCACAACCAGGGTGGCCTCCGTAGGTGAAGCGAATAAACATTCAAGGTTAACAATTGGTTATTCCTTTGAGAATGTTTCGCAGCGACAGCAGGAATTTGAATTTTACCTGCTGATCCGCCCTTTTCAGGTGAACCCCTCATACCAGTTCCTGAATATGCCCGGAGGAACCGGCAAAATTCATTCTATTAGAGAAGAAGAAGGAAGGATTGTTGTGGATGACAAACTCATACTTCCCCGGAAAAGGTATGAGGCTTTCGGAGCCCTGCCATTCGATGAGGGGAACATGGTTGAACTCATCCGCAACGGAATGATTCCTTCCGGCCTTTCGGTGACTGACCCTAACGGATTGGCGCAGGGCATATTAAAGTATTCCCTTTCTCTGAAACCGGCTGAACGCACAGAAATTATTCTACATGTTCCATATTACGAGGATAACACCACAATAGATAAATCTAAAGGTGATGCTGCATCCGATGATTTTTACATGGCGTCTGACTACTGGAGGAAAAAGACAGGCCACATAAAGTTCCGTTTACCGGCATCGGCTGACCGTATCATCAATACCTATAGGTCGATGCTTATATACATATTGATCAACAGGGACCGTGCGGGCATCCAGCCTGGTTCACGCTCATATGAACGAAGCTGGATACGCGACGGGGCTCTGACATCATCGGCCCTGCTCAAGTCGGGTATCGTCAGCGAAGTGAGGGAATTCATTGACAGGTATACAGCTCATCAATATGAAAACGGGAAAGTGCCCTGCGTGGTTGATTTCAGGGGACCTGATCCTGTCCCGGAAAATGACAGCAATGGGGAACTGATCTACCTGATCCGGGAATTTTTCAATTTCACAAAGGATACCGGGTTCCTCCGTTCAAAAAACAAAAATGTCCTGAGCGCCGTGCAATATATTGAATCCCTCATTGCTGAAAGATCGACCGATCATTACAAATACGGTAATGACAGTGTGCGAGCCTTCTACGGGCTGGTACCCGAATCCATCAGCCATGAAGGATACTCAGCAAAACCCATGCATTCCTACTGGGATAATTTCTTCACGTTGAAAGGGCTCAAGGATGCAACCGAGATCCAGAGAATACTGGGTGAGAAGGAATCATATGAAAGAATTAAAGGAATCCGGGATACATTCCGTGAAAATCTTTATCGCTCCATTCACCTGGCTATGAAAACCCGGCATATAGATTATATACCCGGTTGCGTCGAACTGGGAGATTTTGATGCCACTTCCACCACGATTGCATTAACTCCCTGTAACGAGTTAATCAATATGCCCAAACCACAGGTATATAATACGTTTGAAAAGTACTATGAATACTTCAGAAACAGGAGAGACGGGACGATTGACTGGGTGAACTACACCCCTTATGAGCACCGCCTCATTGGTTCATTCATCATGCTGGATCAGCCGGAAAGAGCGCATGAGCTCATGGAGTTTTTCCTGAATGATCAGCGGCCGCAAGGATGGAACCACTGGGCAGAGGTGGTATGGAACGATCCAAGGACACCACAGTTCATTGGAGACATGCCTCACACATGGGTGGGCAGTGACTTCATCAATGCCGTCCGTTCCATGTTCGTGTATGAAAATGAAGTCGACCAGACCCTGGTCCTGGCCCCGGCATTGTACCAGGAATGGATTGATGCAGACGAAGGTATGTCGGTGGAAAACCTGCCGACATATTATGGAGATATTTCCTATACCATTAAAAAAGATCATAGGACATACCGTTTCTCCATTTCCGGAAATGTCTCTCTTCCCGCCAACGGGATTAAAATAAGAAACATGAATCGATCACAGCCTCCGGTGAGAGTGACCATTAACGGATCGGACACCAGGGAATTTTCAGAAAAGGAGATCACTGTCAGGGCATGCCCTGCTGAAGTTATGATTTATTACTAAGGTACACAGCAACAATAGCCATTTTATGGAAGCCAGGGAAACAAATGTGAATCACAGGATAAGAACGGAGGACAAGGTTCGTTTTTCACAGCTGGCCGCATACGGTTCGGGGGGCATCATACCCGTTGCTTTATTCAACATTGCCGGGATACTTGTGGGGTTGATGGGCAATATAAGCCTGGGGCTCAGCGCCTTCTGGCTGGGTGTTATCCTGATCATTCCCCGTTTATGGGATGCTTTTTCCGATCCCATTATTGGCCATTTATCCGACAATACCCGCACACGCTGGGGACGCCGTCGTCCTTACCTGTTGATCGGCGGCCTGCTGGTGGCCGTCTTCTTTGTAGTCATGTGGTGGATCCCCAGGGGAGATATGGTGCGTACCTGGTTCCCCACCGAATCGGGCTTTCAGGCTTTCCAACTGGTATATATTCTTGTTTCGCTCGTCCTTTTTTATACTGCCACCACCATTTTCGAGATTCCTCACGGCGCCCTTGGCATGGAGATGACTACCGATTACCATGAACGCACCCGCCTGTTCAGTGCCAAGAGTTTTGTCGGTAATATTTTTGCCATGAGCACACCCTGGCTCTTTGCCCTCGCCAATACCGAAGCGTTCAGGGGTACCGGAGGCAATGAAGCCGATGGCATGCGGTATGTTTCCATCCTTATTGCAGCTATCCTCATACCTCTCTCATTCTGGTGGTTTTTCAGCCTGCGCGAACCGGGATTTGTGAAGATCGTCAAACAGAAGAGAACACCGTTCTGGAAAGATATGAAACGTGCCAGCACGAATAAGAATTTTCTCAGGCTGGTGGCAACGATCTTTACCCTGGCAATGGGATTTAATTTTGTCAACCTGCTGGGTTCGTACATACCGATCTTTTATGTTTTTGGCGGAGACAAGGTCGCAGGTGCCCGCCTTCTCGGTATTAACGGCACCATCTGGGCTGTCACAGGGGTTCTGGCCGTATTTCCCCTGAACTGGATCAGCCCTAAACTGGGGAAGCGTAACACTCTCATGCTGGCCATGATCCTTATGTGCCTGGCACAGCTATCCAAAATCGTCTGTTATAATCCCCATCATCCCTACCTGATCATCATACCCACCGTCCTGCTTTCTTCAGGCATGCTCTTTTTCTTCACCCTGGGATCATCCATGGTGGGTGACATATGTGATGAAGACGAGCTGCACTCCGGCCAGCGGACCGAGGGGAGCTACTACTCAGTATACTGGTGGTTTATTAAACTGGGAACAGCCTTTGCCAGCTTCGTCGCCGGCTCACTGATCGTTCTTACCTTGTTTGACGAGATACAGGTCACAAAAGTGGACAGCCTGCAGGGGAGCATCAGGGAATTACGCAGTAAGGTACAGTCATGGGATGGAAAACTCATCCTCAATGGTAGCAACACCCAACTGCTTGAAAAGATACGGACACATGTTGCGGATGCCATGGATGAAGCAAATGAATACCTGTCTTATCTGGAGAATGAGTCGGAGAGAAAGAATGACAAGGCAGAAGCTGAGACCATAATTTTCCAAACCCGGAGACAGGAAGAGCTTGTGAATACAATGTCTGCCACAAGATCAACGGTCAATGCCCTTGAAGATATGCAGCATCGGCTGCAAGGCCTGGGACCACAGGTGGCCGACTCCCTGATGAGACCACTGTTCGAACAAGCGGTTATGCTCACTCTCCAATCCCGGCTTGATAAGGCCAGGATGAACGCTTTCGAGCTCATGACACACCTGAAAATCAGCTCTCTTAAATATAAGAAAAACCGGGATCATTATGATACCCTTTTACAAAACATCACCGCAATACAACACAGCCTTGCGGTCATCGACTGTACATCATCACCGGATTCCATTGATAAGGACCTTGTCAGTATAGAAGCCTGTACAGGATCCCTGACAAAACAGACACCATATACCTTGCTTATGATGCGGGTGGTTGAGATAGGTTTGCCGTTGCTGTTAAGCCTGGTATCATTTCTTTTTATTTTCCGTTACTCACTGACAGAAAAACGACTCCAGGAGATAAAACAATTACTCACACTAAGGAACAGGAAAACCTCAGATGGATAAACAAATGAAGAAGCAAGGCTTGAAGAAATGAAAATGCATAACAATGACATTCAGTATCAATAAGGACGGTTTTTTTCTGGGAAACAAAAAGATGTTTCTCAATTCGGGGGAGATCCATTATTTCAGGATCATGCGTTCGCGCTGGGATGAACACCTTGAAGCAGCAAGGGATGCCGGACTGACAGCAGTCAGCACTTATATTCCCTGGGCATGGCACGAACCACGGGAGCTCGAGTTTGATTTCAATGGCCGTTCTTCACCGGAACGGGACCTGGTAGGGTGGATCCATCGTTGTAAAAAACATGGACTATTTTGTATAGCAAAACCAGGGCCAATCATCCTTGCCGAGTACAGGGGTGCGGGTCTGCCCGACTGGTTCCTGGATCAATACGGCAACGATATAAGGATGCATAACAGCGCCGGCGAAAGGATACAAAGCGACGGGGTTAGCCTGTTTCATGATAA
>JAXDBV010000298.1:0-13290 GCA_034678415.1 Bacteroidales bacterium | reverse complement strand
GCAAAATCATCAATAGCCGTCAGCGGCAGCGAGATATGGGTATAAATAAGCTTTTTGCCTCCCGGTATCTTCGGCAGGTTCAGCGTTGCATCGATCACGGCATCCAGTCCTCCTACATGGGTTACCATAGAAGCCGGACTGATCAGTCCCCTGCCCGTCAGATCGATCGCTTCCTTCATATCATCGGTATTACCTCCCGTGGTGGCAACCATATGTGTGTATGAATAGTGCAATTTGTAGAAGTTGATTTCGGCACTGAACGCAGGATTATCCGGACCGGCAAAAAAGCTCATGCAGCCGTCGAACGCCAGGATGCGGTCGGCCTGCTCAACAACCTGTCTCACGGGGGCAAATACAAAGACATCATCGTATCCTTTTCCTCCGGTGAAGGAAAGAAGGTCAGCCACGGGGTTATTGCTCGCGGCCGTATTAAGAAAGACAAGGGTGATACCTTTCTCTGCCGCTTTCTCCGCCGGGAAGATGGTACGCGCCCGGTCAAGCTTCATCTGGTCGATGTCGGTCACCACAAGAAGGGATGGCTTTTTCCCCAGATTATTCAGGGCATAGTCAATTGCTCCCAGTCCCATGGGGCCTCCGCTGGCCAGAAGAGCCAGGCTTCCACCCTCCCTGATCCCCATCTCATGATTATAGGTACCCTGTTCCCTGTGGTAGCAGGCATGAAAGGCACCGATAATGCATGACATTGGCTCGGCAAGACTGGCCAGAAAGAAGGCATCGCCCCCGAAGGGAAGAAGGCAATCCATCTCCATCACCTCATTGGGTATCAGCACATACGTGGCGTCACCGCCGATATACCTGAACGAGTATCCCGGGGCGTCCTGGCTGCCCCTGTAATTCAATGCCGGTTGAATCGCAAATTTCTGTCCCGGTCTGAAACGGTCAGCCCATTTCATCCCCACCCGGATGATCTCACCGGCAAACTCATGACCAATGATGGTGGGATGAACATGTATATCCTTCGGAATCCTCCGGTGATCAGTGCCCTGTTTTGCCGCTTTATACGATGACATGCACAGGCTGTCCGATACCACCCGTGCCAGTATCTCATCGTCTTTCATCTCAGGCAAGGTGAATTCCTCCAGCCGCAGGTCATTCTTGCCATAAATCCTGATTGCTTTCGTTTTCATTCATCCTGTTTTATAACCATACTGTTTCCCATGCCATTCTTCCGGCAGGTTATTGCTTTTTACACATGTTTATGATCTGTACCCTGGCCATATTCCTGTTGCCGATAACCTCATAGAATTCATCCAGGTAATAGAGAATCCCCCTGCGCAGGTCATGATCCAGGATTTCAAAACCGCTGACCATCCTGGTGAACAGATCACGGTATTCATTGAATTCCGCGAACAATTCCCCGAACTGTGTCTCATCGATGCATGGACCCATGAAAACCCTCTCCCTCACTGATTTGATGCCCAGCGACTCATGCGGAAGGGCATAAAAAGCATCCACCAGACCCGAGTAGTCAAAGTCAAAGGGGACGGGCACCGGTCGTTTGTTCAGGCTGTCGGGAAAGATGCCCAGTCGTATATTATGTCCCAGGGTTACATGCCAGTCGGTGTTACCAATCATAAACTGAAACAGGGCCAGACGGTTCATCACATCATGGTTTACCTGATACATCCTGTAAATATTCTTTTCTACCAGTCTGGCATTGAAACGTTTCTCCATGTATTTATCCGGTTCAATGATAAAGGCATACCGTGTCATTGGTTTAACCTTGTTCCTGGAATCAATGTAATCGATCCTGAGCAGTCTCACACGGTAACTGTAATCGGTAATAAGATTGTACAGCCGGTATACAAGGTACTCTTTCAGCAGATACTTTTCGAACAATGCCGTATTCTTGCAATGGGTCACCATTTTCAGGGACGGGATGGAAGCCTCTGCTGTGTCGCCGGAGCTCTTGAAACTGATTCTCACGGGAGGCATTACACAATAATCTTTCCGGAATTCTCCCCTGGACCTGAGGCGTACGTTCATATCAATCCTTGTGCTGTCGCCGGTATAAAAGCTCAGCACGGCCGGTTGATACTCCTCTTCCCTCTTTACCTTATAGAAACGTTTAATATCGAGGGTAAGGATGATGTGCATGGGACGGTTGTAGTCCCAGGGATCATAATCGGTGAAGTGAAAAAAGCGGATGAAATCGGATGTGTCTTTCAGGTGAATGTATTCCTGGGTATACGTGATATTCCGGTTACATACCGAAAGAAACAAAATGAACAATCCGGTTCGTCCTGCCGATCGAAACATTTTTTTGTTGTTTTTATGGTAACATAACCTGCCCGCCTGTCACTGGCACCGCCTGTCCTGTTTCATATTGCTGATCAATGATATAGAATACCGCTGCCATGATATCGTTAATGGTACAGCCCCGTTTTAGGGGCACCATTTCCTCATAATGCCTCTTCACATCGTCAACATTTTTTGCCCCGGGCACTTTCCCGGCACGAAGGTACTGTATGAACAAACCGTTTTTCGGATCGGACCATAGGGGACCATCGAAGAAGTTGCCCGGGCAGATAGCATTCACCTTGATACGGAAGGGTGCCAGCTCCAGCGCAAATGACTGGGTGAGGCCTATTCCTCCGAACTTGGCGCCCGCATAGGCAAAATTCTTGTTGCTGCCGGTCAATCCCGATTTCGAATTGATCTGGATAATATCGGTAAAGAATCCGTGACGGAATCTATTCTGCTGTTTCATGACCGGGACGACACTTCTCACACAATGATAATAACCCGAGTAGTTCACCTGTGTCATACGGGAGAAGGTAACGGGGTCCATTTCATCGATGCTTCCCGCATGAAGAATACCGGCATTGCTGATGAGAATATCCACGCCGCCGAACCGTTTCACCGTCTCCAGCACCATCTGCTGTACTGATGCGGGATCGGACACATCTGTCGCGACAGCACACGCCAGGTTTGATCGGTTCCCTGCATTCAACCGTTCCGCCAGCCGTTGCCCTTCCACGATATTCTTATCGGCCACAACAACATTAGCTCCCTGGCTGTACAATGAGTCGGCAATTCCCCTGCCGATACCCGTTGCACCACCGGTCACCACGGCAATTTTACCGGTCACCCGTCCTTTCACTGCCGTTGCCTCAGCCCGCTGCTTCCGGTAGTTTTCCACCTCCCATTCCTCAATAAACCGGATATCATCCGCATCCATTCCTCTGGGGCCGCCAAAACTCCCGGCATAATAACTTACCTTCATCAGGTCTTCATACATATCAAGCACATTTTCTGCCGACAGGGGGCTGTCATCCACGGCGATTAATCCAAGGCCTTTAATCAGTAATATTTTTGGAAGTGTTCCATGCTCCCTTTCAACCCGGGATAATGCCTTCTGTATCGCCTCGATAACAACATCAGCGCTCCCTTCTTTATCAACATACAGGTAATGGGAACCGGCATACACGATCATGTCAGGGATGAAAGGAACGGATACCTTCCTGAACATATCCCTGTCGCGATAAAAGTGGCGGTGCAGGCTGTTGTGCCTTATCCTGGCAATCTTCACCCGGTCTTTTGAAAGCATCATTCTTACAGCCGGTAATATCTGTGTAATTTTTTGGTCTACAGGCAGATCTCTTATCCTGAGTTGCTCTTTCAACGCTTTCTTCAATGTCTTTTCGACGAGGTCATACAGACGGATGATTTCTCCCGGAGTGTCGGCACTGACAAATACCCCATGGTTCTGAAGGAAGATGAGATGAGGGTCATAGGTGTATTTTCTGCGGTAGGTAGCAAGCAGGTCTGCCACACGTTTATATAAGGCATACCCGGCGGCATACGGAACATACAGGGCAGAGGTCCCGAAGAGATTGAGTGTTGATTGCCGCGCCTGCCGGCTGCACATCATGCCGTTCACCAGGGCCTGGTGGGTATGGATAACAAAACGGTAGTTGATCAGCTCATGGAACGCCGATTCCACTGACGGACGCATCTTCTCACCTTCCGTGGCAACGGCGGCCATCAGGTCTTCCTTCATCACCCGTTCCTGTGTATGAGGATCAGAAGGATATTTCTTTTTCCCTATCACCTGTACTCCTTCCCTGTTCAGCTTCACAAACCCTTTCACATCAATATCGGCGAGGGCAATGCCGCTGGCTTTGATCCATATGAAACGGTCATCCTTCACCGACGTGTTTCCCCCTCCGGCAATCACATAATCCTTGTTACGGCCATACCGGTGAGATAATGCAACCAGTTGTCTGATCTCTTTTTTCATAGGCTTCTTATTGGGTAAAGAATCGGTCGATCACGGCGCGTCCCAGTTCAGCAAATGCTTGTTTCTGCTCCATACGGGGCTGTCCGTCCTCACCTGTATATCCTTTCATCCCTCTTGCGCGGCAATACTGGTGTGCCGCCACCACGCAGGCTCCCTCATACCCGATGTGTCTCAGGTCATCATCCAGCACATTGCCATCCCGTGAACGGATCGTCAACGGGATCAGGTCGGGTGTGTTATGCTCCGTGCCAAAGGTCACCACGAAGTTATTCCGGTGAAAGAGACGGACGAACCGTTCTAGGACCGCAGCATCGTTACGGAGAGGGATCATCTCCACCAGTCCGATGCCGAGGTTTCTGAGCTTGTCCATCAGTGCGGGCCAGTCCTGTTCAAAAGCCGTCATCTCTCCCTGCCTGTTATCAAGGAGCACGGGGTAGCAGGGCAGGCCCCCTGCGGCATGGATAATAGATTTCACCTGTCCGATCTCCAGGAAGGCCTCCGGGTCTTCCTCGACAAATGCCGGTCCTCCGGCTTTGAGAAGGCGTGACCGTATTTCGTTCTCCACCGCTGCAGTACTGTTCACATCGGCTATCGGGTCAACACCCGAAAACAAACGTTGCAGCAGCGTTCGTTGTTCACCGGGTGTGGCGGCGGTCTTCCACACCGCGCTCCTCACCGCACGTGCCAGGTGACGTTCCCGCACCAGCTTCTCCGCAAATGCCGACCGGATCGTGTCATAGTCCCACACCATGTCCAGGCCAGCCGAAGAAGCATGCACGTTCAGCTTCTCAATCATCTGGCGTATCTGCCGCTGGCTCTCCTCCTTCACCTTTTCCAGCATAACCGAAAAAGGACCGGGCAGATGGAACGGATAGTCAAGTCCCTTGCCACAGAGATAGGTACGGCCGGGATTTTCAGGATCATTCACTCGAATGCCTGTCTGCTGTTCCTCTCTCAGTAACCCGATGAATTCAATACTGAACAGGGGAAATATTTTCTGTTTCACGGCCAGGTCATGGAACGGTTCATACCCGTCGGCGGTATAGAAATCATTGATCCCCAACACTTCAATTCCTTCCTTTGCGGCTATGACGAATATTTGCTCGATGCTCCCGAAGGCGCTGAATGAGGCAGGGGTATGGATATGAGCATTGGTTTCCCTGGCCGGCGGGAATTTCTTTTCCTTATGCCACTTCAGCAGGTCATCGGGCTGCGGGAACGCATGCAGGAAATTTTTCGTCATAGTTTCAAAGTTCCAGTTTCAGTTCATCCAACCGGGCATTGATGGCAGCTGTTTCCTCGTTTGTCAGGTGTAAATTACATACCCCCACATTTTCGCGAACCTGTTCGGCGTTTCTGGCACCGGCCAGTGTCACGGTGATGCCGGGCTGTCGGAGGGTCCATGCCAGTACTATCTGGGCGATGGTCACCCCCCTGGCATCGGCTATCGGTCGCAGGTGCTCAATCCAGGCAATGATACGGCTGAAGTTCGGTTCGCGGTAAAAAACGGAATCGGGGCGGCTGTCGCCCTCATTAAACACGTGGCCCGGTTTGAACTTACCGGTGAGCAATCCTCTCTGGAGTGGACTGTACGCCAGTACCGATACGTTGTTCTCCCTGCAGTATGGCAGCAGGTCGGTCTCTATCTTACGGTTCAGCATGCTGTAGGGCACCTGGTTCGACACGATATTGACATAGCGGCGTGCTTCGGCAAGCTGCTCAACAGTATAGTTACAGACTCCGGCAGCCAGTATTTTTCCGGCACCCAGTAACCGGTCGATGGCTTCCATGGTATCGGAAACAGGCGTGGTCTCGTCAGGCCAATGGATCTGGTACAGGTCGATATAGTCGGTACGGAGCCGTTTCAGGCTACTGTCGCACTCCTGCATCACACTCTCCTTTCCCGCATACCGGTGCATGGCAACCGTTCTTCCCTTGTCATCTTTCGAATGGAAGAAGAAATTACCTTTTTCCTTGTCCCATACAAGTCCGTACTTGGTAAAGATCTGCACCTGGTGACGTCGTCCCCTGACTGCTTCGGCAATGATTTCTTCGCTTCTGCCGAAACCATAGGCGGCGGCGGTGTCAATACTGGTCATTCCGAGGTCGAGCGCTTCGCGCACGGCATTGACGGCATCCTTATGATCAGCGCCACCCCAGAGCCATCCTCCGATAGCCCAGGCCCCAAACGCCATGGACGTGACTTTCAATCCGTTGTTTCCGAGTTCACGATAATCCATATTGCTCAACAATTATTCGGTTATACCCAAGACCTCGCTTCGCAAAAGGTAGCAGGCGATTACCTCCAATGATGCCTGCTTTGCAGTAAAGAAATAAATTATGTAATTCCCTCTCATATAACTCAGTCATAATTCAATAATTCTTCAGGACATATCAGAGTGTTCACTCATTTCATTTTTGTATTACCATTCCGGCTGCCTCCCGGTTTCCATATCACAGTTCCTTCACAATATCTTCCACCCCGTCAAGAACATAATGGGGCCTGTAAGGGAAGCTGTCGATCATTTTTCTCGATGTGATACCACTGAGCACCAGGCAGGTATCTATTTCCGATTCAATTCCGGCGATGATATCGGTATCCATCCTGTCGCCGATGATGATCGAATCTTCCCTTTTCACGCCCAGCTGTTTGAGGGCATTACGCATCATGAGGGGGTTTGGTTTACCGACGAAATAGGCGGTATGGCCGGTGGCCACCTCAATGGGTGCAATGAGTGCTTTGGTAGCCGGTACAATACCTGTTTCTGTGGGGCCGGTGAGGTCAGGGTTGGCGCCTATCAACCTTGATCCTCTGAGCACAAGGTTTACGGCTGTCTCAATTTTCTCATAACTGTAGGTACGCGTTTCGCCCACCACCACATAATCAGGATCAACGCTGTCAAGGGTATATCCAACATTATAAAGGGCATTTATCAGGCCCGCCTCTCCGATCACATAGGCGCTTCCCCGGGGTTTCTGCGATGCGAGGAACATGGCGGTGGCCAGGGCCGAGGTATAGAACACATCCTGTTCCACCGCTATCCCCATCCTCAGCAGCTTGGCCTGTAGTTCCTGGGGTGTGCGTTCACTCGAGTTGGTCAGGAACAGGAACTTCTTGTTCTCTCTCTTGAGCCATGCAACAAACTCCTTCGCTCCCGGGAGCAGCTTATTGCCATGGTAGATAACCCCGTCCATATCGGAAATAAAACCGGTCTTGTTTCGTATCTCTTCAATGATCTTTTTCATGGCTGTGCTTTGATGCATAAAAGTAAGAAAAATCATATGAAGTTCCCCGGCAGAATGACATCCTTTGTGTATGAATACCAGTCTCCATGATGCCTTCCTTTATTGTTCAGATTCCCAGCCTTGCCCTTCTTATCTGTTCGGCAGCGCTGAAGTCTAGAGATGTCTTGTGTCCTTTCAGCGGCAGGATCTTTTCATGTATGGCATCAATCAGCCACTCTTTCTGGGGGAAGAAGAATTTTTCCATCTCGAAGGCAGGCACGATCCAGTTTCTCGCGCCGACCACGACGGGTGGGGCGTCGAGGTAGTCAAAGGCCAGCTCGCTGATGTTCTGTGCCAGGTCGTTGAGGAATGATCCTCGCTGCGAGGCATCGCTGGCCAGGATGATCCTGCCTGTCTTCTTTACCGATCCGATCACGATATCGTAGTTAAAAGGCACGAGGCTGCGTGCATCGATGATCTCTGCCGACAATCCGAACTGTTTGTCAAGGATCTGCGCGGCTTCCACGGCAGTATAAAGGGTTGGGCCGATAGTTAGTATGGTGATATCACTGCCCTTCTTTTTAATATCGGGCTCACCGATCGGTATTTCATAGTATCCTTCGGGCACACCTCCCTCGTGGAAGTATTCTCCCACATCATATATTTTCTGGCTTTCGAAGAAGACCACGGGGTCGGTGCCCTGTAATGCGCTGTTCATGATCCCTTTGGCGTCATAGGGTGTACAGGGGTACACCACCTTCAGTCCCGGTATATGTGCCAGGAGTGATGACCAGTCCTGCGAGTGCTGTGCGCCATATTTTGATCCCACCGACACACGGATGACGACGGGCATGCGGAGGGTGTTTCCGCTCATGGCCTGCCACTTGGGCAACTGGTTGAAGGTCTCATCACCGGCCCTGCCGAGGAAGTCGGCATACATGATCTCAGCCACAACCCTTCCTCCGGCCATGCCATAACCGATGGCCGTACCGACGATCGCCCCCTCGGAGATGGAGGTGTTGAAAAGGCGGTGGTACGGCAGCGCTTCCGTAAGCCCGCGGTAGACGGCAAAGGCGCCGCCCCAGTCGCGGTTCTCTTCCCCGTAAGCCACCATCGTGGGATCCTTGTAAAACCTGTCGATGATCGCTTCGAAAATACCATCCCTCAGCTGGAAAGCCTTCATTTTCGACACCGTCCTGCCCTGATCATCGATCCCAAACCGTGCCTTGTTTTCTATCTGCTTCACACGGGGATTCTCTTCCAGCGGGATCAGCACTTCAGGCGTGCTGTCTTCCATCTTCTCCGCCGATCCGTAAGAGAACATCATGGATCCGATTTTTTCAGCATCCATCCTGGGTGATATCTTGTCATCCGTTGCCAGTGAGGCGACATGGTAAATCATGTTGTCTACGTCTTCGCGTATCTTCTGCAGGTCGTCATCGGTGGCAATACCGGCGCTTACGAGCTGTTTCCCGAATGATTTTATGGAATCATGCTCCATCCATCTTTCCAGCTCTTCCTTTGTTCTGTATGATGAAGCATCTGAGGGAGAGTGACCGCTGTAGCGATATGTGAGGGTATCGAGCAGGACGGGTCCACTCTTCTGGCGTATAATCTCCATTTTACGGCGGAAGGCGTCGATCACGGCGAGAGGGTTATATCCGTCCACCCTTTCGGCATGCATCATGTCGGGGTTTACGCCGGCGCCCACACGAGCCAGGATACCGTATCCCATGGTCTCGCCCTGTGTCTGGCCGCCCATGCCATACTGGTTATTCATGAAATTGAAGATCAGGGGCAAGCCGCCCCGGTAATCACCCTTCCACAGGCAGTTGAACTGGTCCATGGTGGCAAAGCATATTCCTTCCCATACGGGGCCGCAGCCAAAAGAAGCATCGCCGATATTGATCACCACGATACCGGGTTTCCGGTTCACTTTCTTGAACAGGGCGGCTCCCACGCCGATATCTCCCGAACCACCGACGATGGCGTTGTTCGGGAAGATGCCGAAGGGGACGAAAAAGGCGTGCATCGACCCGCCAAGGCCCCTGTTGAAGCCGGTCTCACGTGCGAAGATCTCTGCCAGGGTACCGTAAAGGAGGAAATCGTTGGCCAATGCATGGGTATTGTCATACTTCTTTTTTTCCTCCACCACCCGCAGTATCTCGCCGTTGAAATAGTTTTTCATGATGTTCATCAGGGTCTGCTGGTCGAGCTTATGAATAGCCGATAATCCCTTGGCCAGTATCTCCCCGTGGCTGCGGTGTGACCCGAAAATGAAATCATCCACGCCCAGGAGGTAAGCCATTCCCACAGCCGCTGCCTCCTGCCCGGCCGACAGGTGTGCCGGCCCCGGATGATTATACTTGATACCTTTATATTCGTTCGAGGTCTTTATCAGGTGAAGCATGGTCTCAAACTCACGTATGATCGACATATCACGGTATATCCTGAGCAGATCGCCGACGGCATAGTTCTTTTTTTCTTCGTCAATACCGGCTGCATACTGGTTTACCGGTATGGAACCGAAACGTATCACACCGGGTTTGCGCACCACGGCAGGATCAATAAATAATTCCCTTGGCATAGGTATGATTAAATAAATAAGGTATGTTAAACATTCATATCAATACACTCAATTTCTTTCTTAACATCCATGAGGAACCGGGAAGCCGGCGCCCCGTCAATGGCACGGTGATCGTAGGTGAGCGACAGGCCGATAAAGGGGGTTAATGATATCCCGCCCCGGCCGTCGTGCGCGGGTCGCTCAACGACAGTGTTGACACCCATGATACCGACCTGGGGGAGGTTCAGCACGGGCGTGAACATCTCAATGCCGTACACCCCCAGGTTTGTGACAGTAAACGATGCTTTTTCAGGCTGCAGCAGGTCGGGATCGATACTGCCGCCCTGGCAGCGCGAAGCGAGGTCCTTGAGCCTGGCAGCCAGCGTGCGGAGGTCATACTGATGGGCATTCTGAAGAACCGGTACCATCAGTCCCCTTGGTGTATCCACTGCCATACCGAGATGCACGGTTCTGAACCTGCGGAGGCTGTCGCCCAGGAAGTGGGCGTTGATATCGGGATGCTTCAGCAACGCCCTGATCACAGCATAACAGACCATATCATTAATATTGATATCAGGGATATCCTGGCCAGACAACCTTCTTTCCTTGACCGATCGGCGGAGTTCCAGCAGCTTCGAGGCGTTGGCGCTAAGATGATGCGTAAGCTGGGCGGCGTTCTGCAGTGAGCGCTGCATGCCCTCGGCGATGATCCTTCTGATGTTCGACAGAGGGACAATTTCCACTTCATCGTCCCTGATAACCGCTGAAGTGAGATCACGGCTGGTCACCCGTTTTCGTGGTTCAACGGAGGTACTGTCAAGCGCGATATTTTCCTGTTCCATGATAGCCCTGGCCAAGGGGGTGATGCGTGGCCGGTTCTCATAATAGTTCTGAACATCGGATTCGATGATTCGTCCCTGCGGCCCTGAACCAGTAATATTTATTTTTTCGACGCCCAGCCGTTGGGCCAGGTTGCGTGCCCGAGGGGATATCCTCCTCACCTTATCGGACGGCTGGTCCTGTTTTCCCGGCTTAGCAGATGAGACGGTTGTCTCTCCCGTCTGTGCATCCCTAACCGGTTCCCTTGCCGGTTCATTTCCGGGCCTGAGGTTATCATAGGCTTCCCCGTGCTGGCCTATAACCGCCACATGGGTATGTACCGGCACTTCCTGTCCCACACCGAAGAAGATATCCAGCAGGACGCCATCATCCTTCGATTCATACACAAATGAAGCCTTATCGGTCTCATAGGCGAAAAGTAGTTCCCCTGCTTCAACGCGGTCGCCGATATTCTTATACCATTCGGTGATGATACATGACTCGACCGACTGCCCAAGCTTTGGCATGATAACTGCAACTGCCATGGAATTAAAGGTTTACTTGTAAATACAAGTTATTATTTTCAAATTATAAATATATCATTATTAAGACTTTCAAATATATATACAAATACTTGTATATACAAGTAATATTATTTATATTTACAAAAATTTTTTTCTTTGACCACAAGAGACACCCTGCCGCAGTACCGTCGGCTATACGAGCTGTTAAGGAAACAGATCACCGATGGTGTATTTGTGGAAGGCGATCTGTTGCCATCGGAGAACGAGCTGAGCACCCTGCATGGTGTGGCGCGTCCAACGGTGCGCCAGGCCCTGGCATCACTGGTGAATGATGGATACATCAAGAAGCAAAAGGGGAAAGGGAGCATCGTGAGCGCCCTTCCGCGGGGCATAGGTATCCTCAGCGTGGCAGGCACATCAGCGGCATTGTCGAGCATGAACCTGAAGACGTTGATCGTTGTCAAACCCTTGGTGATGAGATGGCCTGACCATTTCATATTTTCACTTCCTCCCGGCATCCGAGAGTCAGGATGCATCATGCTGGAACGCATCAGGCTCGTGGATTCGAAACCATTGTTTTACGATATCAACCATCTGCCCAATGTCAACCTGCCACGATTCACCTCCCGCTCATTCGAGAACAAGTCACTCTTCGATATACTGAGGAAAGATTACCACATCCAGGTGGTGGGTGGTGAGCAGAGGTTAAGGGCTATCAGGGCAGGAAAGAAGATTGCCCGTTACCTGCAGATCCGGGAGGATGCACCGGTGCTGCATCTTGAACGCAGGCTTGACACGAATAGGGTAGGATTCAGCTTTTACTCATCGCTCTATTGCAATACCTCGGTCCATGCCCTTTTCGGCACTTTCTGATCCCGTATGTCAGGCATGTGCTGTTCCGCCGGCAAACAAGGCCGTCATCTCCCGGAACTGTGTGTACAGATCTTCATACCGTTTCTTCCCGGAGGGATTTACTATCTGGTACGGAGTGATCATCGCGTCTCTTGCCTCGTCGGTTGAGGCGTAGACACCCATTGCGGTGAGAGCGAACATTGCGGCGCCAAGCACCGTGGTTTCTTTCTGATCTACCAGTTTGAGGGGTATCCCCAGCACATCTGCCCTCACCTGGTTCAGCAGGCGGTTTTTGGATCCCCCGCCCACGCATATCACCGCATCGGCCCTGAACATACCCGCATGCTGGAGCACCTCGAGCCCCTGCCTTGTACGGTATGCCAATGATTCAATCGCAGCACGGTAGATCTCTTCCCTGGGGGTGTTCAGGAGGAGGCCAAGGATGGCTCCCTTGTTGTTGCTCCCCGGCTCCGGGAAAAAGGAAGGGTGGATGGTTACCCCGTTAGATCCTGCAGGCACCTTTTCTGCCAGGGAGATCATTTGTTCGTACACATCGTTCGTGCCGCATTCGGCAGCCCAGAACATACGCATGATCCATTCCAGCATTCCCGAGGCAATCCATTGGACACCAATGTTATACAGTCCAGGGACGGGATCCAGTTCCGTGGTTACCTTCTGTTTCAGTGTGTAATCATTGGTGAGGAAGTGCCTGGACCGCACCATAAGTATGTCCCAGGTACCAGAGCTAAGGACAGGCTCATTTTCGCGGGCACCCGAACCAAAGACGGCGAACTGTGTGTCGTGACCGGTGACCACGGCCGGCAGACCGGCCGGTATGCCGGTTTCCAGAGAAGCCTTTCCCGTGACGTGTCCGATCTTTGTCCCGGGCTCGGCAGCGGGAGGAAACAGATCTTTATTCACTCCGATCGCATTCAGTATCCGTTCCGAATATTTCCGGTCAGTCAGCCGCGTAAGCATCGAAGTGCCGGCCATGGAGGTATCGTTGACCATTTCGCCAGTCATCCGGTACAGGATCAGGG
>JAXDBV010000297.1:0-3219 GCA_034678415.1 Bacteroidales bacterium | reverse complement strand
TGATACCGATGAAGGAGGGTCACGGCTTTGACCCGGCCTTCGAAGAGCCCACCCTGGAGGAAAATATACCCTGGCTGGACGGGATCATGTTCACCGACACTTCTGCCTTCAGTGTGACCGGCCAGGTGCTGCAGCAGGGTAATCAAGGGCTATGCCCCCTGAAAGGGGTCGAGATCTTTGTCAATGATGGTGAGACGGCCGAAGCCACAACCGATGATGAAGGATTGTATACCTTCTCCGTGGGACAGATAGGGGAATATACGATAAAGCCTGTCATGGAGGGACATCAATTCATCCCTTCCCAGATGAAGTACCACGTGGTCTCCGATACTATCCTGCCGGCCATTATTGATACCAGCACCAACGTGTTGAAAGGGGTGGTGAAAGCCTCCTGCGATAACTATATTGGCCAGGCGAGGCTGGGAATAACATCGGGTACCGCCGGCAACTACTGCTTCGACACCATCATCATGACCGACACCCTCACGGGATATTATGAGATCAGGCTTCCCGCCAGGGCATACGAGATCGGCATACTGGAATTTAATTCCGAGAATCTGGATGTGGAGAGTAGTGAGGTTGAAACATATTTCCCGGGAAGAACAGCAGACCTCACCAGCAATGACCTGGTCCTCGATTTCATATACCGTTCCACTCCCGCAATGGAAATCAACGGTTTCACTGAGTCCGGATGCGGTGATTATGATGGAATACCCATACTTACACAAGGATATCAATATACCCTTGAGATCAGTGTGCATGAGATCTTTGGCACTCAAACATGCCTGGCCGATACCGGATATGTGATCGTACAGAATCATGTAGGGAATGCCACCGAGGAGGTGGATACGGTTTATCTTGAAGGAGGTATCGCTGAGTATTCATTCATTCCCGGTGATCCGAACCTGATCACTCCCCATCTGAAGAACCTTACCATCACCGCTCATGTGGGCAGTGAATATGTCACCGAATCGGTCAATGTACTGGTTCAGGGGAATAAGCCGCGTGAACAAACCTTCACCACGGTGTCGCCCGAGATACCGTTTCTCATTCTTCGTGATCCTCCCGGCGATGCATCATCATCCTACCTGGAAGAAAACACTACTTCGGAGCTGGCCATGAAACTGTCGGCAAAGGTGAGCGGCAGCATGAATATCTGGGCTGAAGTCAAGGCGGGTGCAAAATTTGAATCCGGCTTCGGCGTGATGGTGGAGACAGAAATATGGGGTAAGTTACGAGGTGCACTGGAGGTGGGAGCAGAGATATCCAACCAGAACGAATTTACCTTATCCATCACGAATGGTGAGCGTTTCTCCACTTCGGACAATCCCGACATCACGGGTGAGGAGGGAGATGTGTTTGCCGGATCGGCCCTCAACATTATTTATGCCCTTACCGATGTGATCACATATGACGCGTCGGCCTGCAAGGTGAATAAATCGGTTGACCTGGCCATGGGTGTGGATGGGTTTGCCACTACCTTCATATATACCGATACGCATATCCGCAATGTGCTGATTCCGCAACTCACATACTTGCGTAACCTGTATGAGTCGCGGGAGAATGATTCGGCACAGATTTATGCCGATCAGATTGATGTGTGGCAGCAGACGCTGAAGCTAAATGAGGATCTCAAGGCGCAGAGCGCCTTCATCGAGAACCGTTCTTTCAGCTCGGGAGTGGCCTACGAAGCTTTCCAGGAGATCGCAACAAGGAAATCCATGGCACTGGAATTCTCGCTATATATTGAGAGCACGGTGGCTCTCGAAGCCGGTGTGGAGATCGGTGGAGCGGGTATTAGCGGGGGTGGTGACAGAAAGGTCAGGACTGACCTGGGTGTCGGCAGCACCGTGTCTGAAATGGCATCGAAGAAAACCGGATATATCCTGAATGATGATGATGAAGGGGACTATTTCAGCGTGGACATACTGAGGGATGAGGTATTTGCCACACCTGTCTTCAGGCTGGTGAGCGGTGCCAGCTCGTGCCCATGGGAGCCTTTTACACAGCCCCGCGAAGGAGTGCAGATCATCTCCGATCCCTACCTTGTCAACGTGGATGATCCGAACGGCACCGCCGTGTTTCACCTGCAGCTGGCCAATACGAGCCAGAGCGATGAAGACAGGATGTACAACCTGTATTTCGACCAGGGCAGCAACCCCGATGGCGCCGTCATCACCCTTGGCGGCAGCCCCGTCCAGGGAGGCGTGCCAACACCCTACTATGTACAGGCAGGGAAATATGCAGAGGCAACCGTGACGGTGAGAAGGGGCCCTGAAGCGTTCGACTATGAAAACATGCAGTTTACTTTTGCCTCAGGGTGCAACGACCCGGCTGTCGCCGATACCGCACTGCTGGATGTTCACTTCGAGAGCCCCTGCAGCAGCATCAGCATCACCAAACCTGAAGAATACTGGATCGTCGCGTCGGGGGATAATGACAGGCTCAGGGTCAGGATTGCCGGTTATGCCCGTGATCTGCTTGATTTTGTGAAGATGCAGGTGACACAGGCGGGAACCAGCAACTGGCAAACCGTCTCGTTCATCGACAAGGCTAACCTGGATCCTGTCAGCACCGAGACAACACTCCTCCTTGACCAGTTCCCGGACGGGGAATACGACCTCCGTGCCATGCTTGAATGTAACGCGGGATTAATGTATTCGGAAGTGGTGGAAGGCATCATCGACAGGCATGCGCCCCAATTATTCGGGTTGCCCGAGCCATCCGACCTTGTCTTCGATGAGGGAGATATGATCCTGGCAACCTTTAATGAACCGGTGAACTGCTATTTGCTCACTGCCTCACAGGTCACGGTTGAGAATATTTCGAAGGATGAGAACATATCTGCCGCTGCCGGCTGCAACGGAAATGTAATCACCATTATTCCTGACCTTGCCGGTACATCCTTTGCCGGCGACACGTTCATGGTGAGCCTGTCCGGTGTGGAAGATTTGTATGGGAATGTCTGTTCCGGAGATATCAGCTGGACCTTCGTCATACAGGCCGATCCCACACCGCCGGATGATGAGGATACCGACAAGGACGGGGTCATCAATTCGGCCGATAACTGCCCTTGGTCAGCCAATCCCGGCCAGGCCGACATGGATACCGACGGGAAAGGAGATGTCTGCGATGATGACCTCGATGGCGACGGGGTGCCTAACCAGACCGATAACTGCATGATGATGGCCAACCCGAACCAGGAAGATATGAACAGCG